>JANLRX010000386.1:0-4197 GCA_031362025.1 Chloroflexota bacterium | reverse complement strand
GTCCAGGGCCTCCTGATCATCGCCGCTGTCGCCCTGCCGCACGACGATGTCGTCACCACCATCGACACCCCGATCCTTGAGAACCCCTTCTTCTGGATGCGCGTCGGCCTCGGGTTGGCCTTTCCCGCGGGCCTCGTCTGGATGGCGTACGACTCCAGCGGGGTGCGCGCCATGCAGTCCGCCACCGGCCTCTTGTACATCGCGATGGCCCTGGTCCTCTCCGGCGAAGTCGTCGGTAAGGGGCTGATGTTCGTGTCGGGCGTTCCGAATTAGGTGTAATCTAGGCAGCGGTCGCCCAAAAACTGACCAGTAGGGAGAGAGAAATGGCAGAAGGCAACAAGGAAACCCGTACCCTCAAAGTCGGTGACGACGCGCCGGACTTCGAGCTCAGAGACGAAAACCGGCAGCCGTTCAAGCTCAGCGACAACCGCGGCAAGAACGTCGTGCTCAACTTCTATCCCGCCGCGTTCTCCGGCGTTTGCAGCAAACAGGTAAGCAACATCCAGGAGAACAAGGCGATCTTCGGCGATGATACCGTTGTCGTAGGCATCAGCGTCGATGCGAGCGCAGCCAACAACGCCTTCAAGCAGCAGATGGGGATCGAGTTCCCGCTACTCAGCGACTTCTATCCGCACGGCGCAGTCGCCGAGAAGTACGGTGTCTTCCTGCCCGTTGGCGTCGCCGAGCGCGCCGTAATCGGCATCGACAAGGACGGCAAGGTAGCCTACATCAACGTCAACCCAATCCTTGAGGTGCCGGACCTCGAACCCTGCTCTATCGCACTCAAGGGGTAGCGCAACTCACGCCACAAGGGGGACATCATGGCGATCGACTTCGGTTGGTTCTTGCCCAGCATGGGAGATTCAGAGATCATCGGCCCGCCTACCCGCGAGCCGTCGGTTGAATACCTCACGGAGGTTGCTCAAGCAGCCGAAAATGCCGGCTTCAACTTCGCGCTGATCCCGGTCGGCACCACCTGCCAGGACGCCTGGCTCGTCGCCGCGCTCGTCGGTGCCCGCACGGAGCGCCTGAAGTTCCTCGTCGCGATGCGGCCCGGGTTCATCTCCCCCACGCTCGCCGCTAAGATGTCCAACACCCTCGACGTCCAGTTGAAGGGCCGCGTGCTGATCAACGTCGTCACCGGCGGCTTCCCCGTAGAGCTCGCGTCCGACGGCGACTTTCTCGACCACGACGAGCGCTACGACCGTACCCAGGAGTTCATGCAGGTCGTACGCAAGGCGTGGGTCAGCGAAGGCAAGTGGGATCACGAAGGCAAGTTCTACAAAGTCGAAGGCGGCAACGTCTTCCCGCGTCCCTACCAGCAGCCGCACCCGCCGTTCTACTTCGGCGGTGCCTCTGATGCCGCGAAGAAGGTCGGCGCTGAGGAGACCGACTGGTACCTCCTCTGGGGCGAGACCGTCGAGATGGTCCGCGAACGCATCGCCGAGATGCGCAAGCTCGCCGCCGCTCAAGGCCGCGAGCTGCGCTTCGGCCTCCGCATGCACGTCGTGGCGCGCGAGACCGACGAAGAAGCGCGCGCCGCCGCCGAACACCTCGTCTCCGAGATTCCGGAGCGCTTCCAGGAGATGATGACGAAGCACCACGAAAAGGGCGAGTCCGAGGGCGAAAAGCGCCAGCGTGAACTCGTGGGCAAAGCCGAGGACGGCTGGCTCACGGAGTACCTCTGGGCCGGCATCGGCAAGGCGCGGCTCGGCGTCGGCACAGCCCTCGTCGGTTCGGGCGAAAACGTCGCGCGCTGCCTCCAGGAGTACGTGGACCTCGGCATCGATACGTTCATCCTTTCCGGCTACCCGCACAAGGAAGAGGCCGAGCGCTTCGGCAAGTACGTCATGCCCCACTTCGCCGGCCGCACCACCGTCTCGCTGGCTCCGGCCACCGCGTGAAAGCGGTCGCGATCTCCGGCAGCCCGCGCGCGCCGTCGAAGTCGAAGGTGCTGGCGGAACGGCTCCTCGAAGAGCTGGCATCCCTCGGCTGCGAGACGCAGACCATCGACGTCGCCTCCCTCCCCGCCGAAGCCCTCCTCGCCCGCGAACCCTCGCCCGAAATCGACGCCGGAATCACCGCCGTCGGCGAGGCGCAGATCCTGATCGCCACGTCGCCCACCTACCGGGCGCTCTACACCGGCGCCCTCAAGTGCTTCTTCGACCTCATGCCGCAGGCGCACCTCACCGACAAGCTCTGCATCGGACTCCAAACCGGCATCGCCCCACACCACTCACTCTCACCCGAGTACGGCCTCCGCCCCCTCTTCGCCAGCCTTGAGGGGACACCGCTTGCAGTCCTCTATGCCACCGACGCAGAGTTCGTCGACGGGCAGCCCGGACCGGAACTGGCCGCTCGGTTGAAGGCGATCGCGTCACGGGCCATGACCTCGGCTTTGGCCTAGACTCCCGGACGCCGGGGCAGCCCGCGCACCAATCGGCACGCGGGCTGCAAGCAACAGGTAGTCCTTACTGCGTCGAGAACTCCCCAGACGACAGCGTCTGGTTACCGCTCTCCTCGATTGCCAGCACTTCCCAGAGGTACGGTGTACCGGCCTCCAGGAAACCGTCCGGAATCGTCATGCTGGTCACCGTTGGCGGAAGGTACATGCTCAGCCCGATCTTCCCGATCATGTGCGGGTGCGGCGGCTGGTCCTTCTCGATGATCAGCTGGTACGCGATGATGTTCACGTCGTCCCCGGTGATCGTTTCGGTGACGGCGCCCCAGCTCGCGACCAGTCCCGTCGTCGGCACGGTCGCGCCTTCCGTCGGCGTCAGGAGCTCCGGGCCTGCGGGAATCACGTGTGTTAACCAAGCGGTGCCGGCAGTCCGGCCCGAGGTTACGCCGTTCTCCATGGTCGGACCGGACATCTTGTAGTTGCCAGCGGGCAACTTATCGAGCATCTCCTGGATTGGCACGTCAGCATTCGCCGGCTCCACGGTCTCGAAAAACAGTTCCGTCAGTCCAAGCTTGGCTAGCTCCCCCTGCCCTCGGAACCTGAGCACCCTGCCCTCAGGCCCGGTGACCTCGAGCACTCCCCAGCCCTCGCTATCAACGAAGCCCTGGAACCCCGTGTCGTTGGCGGTCGCATTGTGCTCGATGTTGAGCTTCGCGTCCTTCAACGGGATCGGTGTCCTAACTACCCTGGCTGTCTCGGCTCCGTTCACCGCGCCGGTCGTCGTCGCCGAGGCTGCCCGGCCGTCGTCGGCGCCGCCCCAGGTCATGACAAAGGCTGCCACGCCGGCGAATAGCACGACTGCGATTGCGATCTTCATGTTCATCCTCCGTAATCTGTGTGTTGGCTGATCGATGCGCGCACCACAAACGTAAGCAGCCGGGATGAACTGGACATGAACCGAGCGTGAGCCTCGCGTGAACGGGCCGGCTGGCAGGACACCCGCGCACGAGCTAGCGGGCTGTCCCTTGACACCCCGATACCGCTAAGTGACCATTGGGTCACCAACCACCAAAGTCGGGGGATTCTCTTGCTCTGTAGCTCCTGCGGTCAAGAAAATCGCGAAGGCCGCCGCTTCTGTGCGCAATGCGGCGGCTCGCTGGCGTCCGCGTGCGCATCGTGCGGCGCGGCCTACGAGCCGGGCGAGCGCTTTTGCGGCGAATGTGGCAAGCCCCTCGCAGCCGAGACTTCAACGCCCTCAACCGCGGCCCCCACTCCAGCGCCGACGTCGGTGCTGCCCGCCTCGTTCGCCGACGGGCGCTACGCCGTCCGCGGCTTCCTGGGTGAGGGAGGCCGAAAGAAGGTATACCTCGCCCACGACACCAAGCTGGACCGCGATGTCGCCGTGGCCGTGATCAAGACCGAGGGTCTCGACGAAGCCGGCATCTCCCGCGTGAAGCGCGAGGCCCAGGCCATGGGCCGCCTCGGTGACCACCCGAACATCGTGACCGTGTTCGACATTGGCGACGACGGCGGGCAGCCGTATATCGTCTCGCAGTACATGGGCGGCGGCGACCTCGACGGACTCCTGAACAAAGCTCCCGATCGCCGGCTCTCGATCCCAAATGCGATGCGCATCGCCACGCAGGTGCAGCAGGGCCTCGCGCACGCCCACGAGCGCGGGATCATCCACCGCGACCTCAAGCCTGGCAACATCTGGTTGACCGAGGACGGTACCGCGAAGATCGGCGACTTCGGTCTGGCGGTTTCTCTCGAACGCTCGCGGCTGACGATGGAAG
>JANLRX010000382.1:0-2350 GCA_031362025.1 Chloroflexota bacterium | reverse complement strand
TGGCGGTGGAGCGCGTGTTCGTAGGCGATTGGAACGACGGCCATGGTCACGTCTTGCTTCGCTTGCCTGCGCCGATGCAGTACGAGTACGGCGACCGAATCGAGCTGGTCGGCGACCTGGACGAGCCGCCGACGTTCCTCGGCTTCGACTACCGGGAGTACCTGCTCCGGAACGGTGTCACATCGCTGGCGAGCTACCCAGACAGTGTGCGCCTGCTGAGTTCCGGCCACGGGGATCCCGTACACGAGGCGATCTTCGACGCGCGGACGAGACTCTCCGAGGCATTGTCCGACGCGCTGCCGGAACCTCACGCTTCGCTGGCTGGTGGCGTCCTGTTTGGGGCGCGATCAGGCATGCCCACGGAACTCCGGGAGTCGATGGCGGCGACTGGGACCAGTCACCTGGTGGCGGTTTCGGGGCAGAACATCACGATTCTGGCCGGACTGATCGTGGCCGGGCTGGCGTGGATTATCGGGCGACGGCGCGCTGCGTGGGTGGCGCTTGCGGCGATCGGTGGATACACGCTACTTGTCGGCTTCGACGCCTCTATCGTGCGGGCGGCGATCATGGGCTCGTTGTACCTCGTGGCCACCCTCCTCGGGCGGCAGAACAGTACGCCGGTGGCGCTCGTCATGGCGGGCGCGGTGATGACGGCGTGGGAACCGCAGATTGTGCACGACGTGGGGTTCCAGTTGAGCTTCGCGGCGACGCTTGGACTGACCACGCTCGCGCCGATGATCCGAGAAGCGCTGGAGTCAGCCGCGGTGAAGTCACGGCTGTTCGGTGGCGTGCCTGCGATGCGCGGGCTGATCGAGACGCTGGCTGTGACGCTTGCGGCGATTGCCGCGACGCTGCCGATCTCGGCGATTACGTTTGATCGGGTGTCGCTTATCGCGCCGTTGGCCAACCTGCTCGCGGTGCCCGCTTTCGTTGCGGTGGCCTTCACGTCCGCCGTCGCGGCGGGCATCACGCTCGTCGTGCCTTCGGCTGCGCTGATCGGTACGTTCATCGGCTGGCCGCCCGCCGCGTACATGATCGGGGTCATCAACTTCTGCGCTGGGCTGCCGGGTGCCTCGGTGGAAGTTTCCGGAGTCAGCGAGTGGCACGCGGTGGCGTGGTACGCCGTGCTCGCGGCCGTGTGGTGGCGGTTCGGCCAGCGGATCGCGAGGGATGATGAGGATGCCCGGCGGTTGGAGACGCTGCCGGGACGCCGCCTGGTGCCGCTCGCGGGACTTGCGTCGGTGGCGGTTCTAGGTGCGGCGCTGGCGTGGTTGGCTCTGCCGTACCCGTCGGATGACCGGATGTCGGTGACGTTTCTCGATGTTGGGCAGGGTGATGCAATTCTGATTGAGGATGCGGGTGGGCACCGGGTGCTGATCGACGGTGGGCCGGCGGGACAGGAAATCGGGGAGGCGCTGGGGAGGCAACTGCCGTTCTATGACCGCCGGATCGACCTGGTCGTGCTCACGCACCCGGATGGCGATCACTTAGGTGGGCTGCTCGATGTGATCGAGGAGTACGACGTGCGCGGCGTGGTCACGAGCGCAGTGGCGAAAGAGTCGGGGCTGTACGAGACGTGGGTGCGTGCGCTCGACGCCTCCGGCATCCCGCTGACGACGGCGGACGCGGGCGAACGTATAGCCCTGGATGGTGGGGTGATCGAGGTGCTCGCGCCGGATGCCGATGACGTGTTGCTCCCTACGGAGGAGTTGAACGAGACGTCGACGATCCTCCGTCTCACGGCGGGCGACGTCTCGTTCCTGTTCACGGGTGACATTGGGGAGAATACCGAGGCGACGCTGATCCGCTCCGATGCAGACCTCGATGCCACCGTGCTGAAGGTCGGGCACCACGGCTCACGATTCTCGGGTTCCGATGCGTTCCTATCGGCTGTGACGCCGGTCCTTAGCGTGATCTCCGTCGGCGGTGACAACCGATATGGGCACCCGGCGGACGAGACGCTGGCGCGCTTGGCAGATACGGCGGTGCTGCGGACGGATGAGGACGGCGATATCACCGTGAGCACGGACGGGAAGCGCGTCTGGGTGGATACGCAGCGATAACGGGCAGGTCGCAGGCGGGCCACGGTGTCCACAAAGTGTTGATAACAACTGGGTAAAAGCCATAGCAATATGCCCGTGTCTACCATAAGATGACGGTAGATGGCACAGGCCGAAACGGTCGATCGCAGAAGGGCGCGCCGCACGCAGGAAGCGCCCTCTGAGCCCCTCTCCGAGGCGATCGACACCACCACCCCCACCGAAACCGCAGTCAAGGCTCCGCGACGCCGTGGCTCGCGAGGGGGACGGCGTCACCGCAAACCCGGCGCAACCTCTGAACAGCCAGCCGT
>JANLRX010000501.1:0-2296 GCA_031362025.1 Chloroflexota bacterium | reverse complement strand
TCTCCTTCCAAGGCATCGCGACCTCCTGTCCATCTGGACAAAAGTGTCAACCATGTCCCCGAACACCTGTCAGCTATGTCCCCGGTCTGCACAGGGCTCCGGGGGGTGTCCCCCCGGAAACCAAATAACCTCCGGGGCGGGTGGGTGGGCAGCACAGCATTCCTTCAACGGCCAGACCCATCCCGTACCCTAAACTGCATCAGCTACGCGACGGGAGGCCGGTGCAGATGCGATCCGTCTAGCTCATCAGGAACCGCAACGCCGCTCCGCTAACCTCCTCAACGCGCTCGAATGCAAGCGCATGCGAGGCCCCGGGGACGATGCAAAGCTGCGCGCCCGGAATCGCCTGGAACAGCGCCACCGAATGCTCGATCGTCATCATGTCATGGTCCGCGGCGATCACGAGCGTCGGGACGCTGATCTTCGCCAGGTCGTCCGTCGTCAGCGTCGGCTGCGTCGCGAACATCGTCTTCGTCTTCTCGAATACCACCGGGAAGTGCTCCGCCCCGTCCGGCGTGTACTCTTCGTACGTCGCCACGACCTCCGGCAGCATCGCCCGCAGAACGTCCGGCGTGAATGACCCGAACATCGCCGCAGCCTGCGGTGACAACCCGTTGTAGTGGAAATTCGCTGCGATCGGCACCATCCGCGAGACCAGCTCCGGCCGCTGGAGCGCCATCAGCAGGCAAATGTTCCCACCATCGCTATAACCCACGAGGTTCGCCTTCTCGACGCCCACCGCTTCAAGGAAGCCGATCATCTCTATCGCCATCGCCTCGTACGAGAACGGCGCGTCGATGTCCGCCGTATGGCCGTGCCCGCTGCGGTCCGGCGCGATCACCCGGTAGTGCTTCGCCAACTCCTGGCCCAGCGCCATCAGCGAGTCGCCCGTCCCGAAGCCACCGTGCATCAGCAGCAGCGGATCGCCCTGCCCGTACTCCTCGTAGTACACGTTCTGTCCATTGACGTCGACGTACTTGCCGCTCAAATTCGCTCTCCTTCGAGGGTGATCTCCTGAGTATGCTCGGCGCGAATTGTACTCCAACCCGCCGTCAACCGCGGTCCGACCTCTCGCCCCTCTTGCTACTGGATACTTGCTACTTGCTACTCCCCATCTGGTATATTCGCCCACGCAATGCCAAACACCCCCGACACCGCCCTCGGCGACCTTCGCGTCCTCGATCTAGCCGGAGAAATCGGCCAGTACGCCACCAAACTCCTCGCCGACCTCGGCGCTGACGTCATCAAGATCGAGCCTCCTACCGGCGACCCCGTCCGCGCCCTCCCCCCGCACTACCAGGCCCACCCCGACCTCAGTCTCTATTGGCTCAACCTCAACACCAACAAGCGCAGCATCACCCTCGATATCGACACCGACGCCGGCCGCGCCCTCTTCGAGAGGCTCGTCGCCACCGCAGACGTCGTCGTCGAAAGCTTCGAGCCCGGCTACCTGGCCTCCCTCGGCTTTGGCTACGACGACCTCGAACGCATCCGCCCCGGCATCATCCTCACCTCGATCACCGGCTTCGGGCAGACCGGGCCCCACGCCCACTACAAAGCGCCCGATATCGTCGGTACCGCCATGGCCGGAGTCATGTGGCTTGCGGGCGACCTCGCCGACCCCCCAAACGTCCCGCCCTGGCGACAGGGCTACATCTCCGCCTCGATCATCGGCGCCGCCGGCACGCTTCTCGCCCTCACCTACCGCGATCGCACCGGCGAAGGCCAGCACGTCGACGTCTCCATGCAGGAAGCGCTCTCGATCGACCAGGAGACCGCGATGCAGTCGTGGGACATGATGGAGGCGCTGCGCTGCCGGACGGGCTCTCGCGGCGTCCTCCCCTTCGACATTCCCGGCATCGGCATCTACGAGTGCACTGACGGACACATCTTCGGCTACCTCGGCACCCCCGCCGGCGCCGTCTGGAACACCATGCTCGCCTGGATGGTGGAAGAAGGCATGGCCGAAGACCTCACGGACGAGCCCTACGCTGCCTTCATCGACGACCTCAACCTCAAGTTCCTCACCGGCCTCGCCACCAACCCGGTCGAACTCGTCAAGAACATCCAGATCATGGCCCACATCACCGAGGTCCTCCGGCGCTTCGTCGGCACCAAGAGCAAGTGGGAGATGTACCTCGAAGGCCAGCACAGGCGCCTCCTCTGGGGTATCGTCAGCACCCCCGAGGACCTCGCCAAGACCCCCCAGCTCGAGTCCCGTCACTGGCTCACCGCCGTCGAACACCCCGAGATCAACGACACCCTCACCTACCCCGGCACCCCCTACCGCCTCTCC
>JANLRX010000370.1:0-11341 GCA_031362025.1 Chloroflexota bacterium | reverse complement strand
CGCCGCCAGCGCTGGAGGCGCAACTTCTTGCTGCAGGCGCTGGAGCGTCCAGTCGCCGCCGCGTTCAACGCTGGTAGGGACATCGGGGAGGGGGATCAGCGTGCCGAACTCGCCGCCGCCGCCCTGGAACTCGAATGCGGTGATGTAGTGTTCGGTGCCGTCGTGGTAGGCGGCCAGCGTGGTCGTGCGGCCGAGGTTCACGGCGCCGTTCGAGCCGATGAGGCCGGCGCAGGCGTCGGCCGAAGTCGCACCTGCGCTCAGTGGTATCGCCGCAGCGACGGAGAAGAGTGTGAGTGCGGCTAGTAGTGTTCGCATTTGGACCTCCTGGAAGAGTTGTCGTACCTTCCAGACGGGCCGGCGGGAAAGAAGGTTCCCTCGGGTGCGCTACTCGGACTCGGAGAGCTCCAGCGTTTCGAGGCGGCGCGTCGCGAAGTAGAGCGCCGCGATCGTGACCACGACGACGAGCGCGAGGGCGACGCCACCCGCCAGGTCGGCGTCCAGGTCCTCTGGGCCAACCGTGGCGACCGCGTCCGCGATGCCGAGACAGTACTGGCGGATGCTGACGTACGCGACGGCGTCGAAGAGGTTGGTCAGCAGGCCCTCCCAGACGAACACGTAGACGAGGCCGAAGAGCAGCGCACGGCTCGTCACCAGGCTCAGGAGCAGGAAGAGCGCCGTGTAGGCGAGGACACCGAACGCCACCCCCAGCGTGAAGCCGGCCGCGAGCCCTTCCGCCGGAACGCCGCTCATGGAGACGACCCCCGAGATCGCGGTGGCCGGGACGACGAGCACGGCGCTCACCAGCGCGGCGGCCGCGAACTTCGCGGTGACGATCTGCAGGCGCGGAACGGGCTTCGCGAGGATGTACACAACCGTACCGTCCTCGATCTCCGAGCCCAGCGCCGAAGTGCCGAGGATCAGGCAGATAAGAGGCAGCACGACTGTCACGACGACCGTGGTCAGCATGCCGGCTGTCCAGTCCGGGTGGTCGATCTTGTCGCCGAGGCTGTAGATGATCGAGAGGAGCACTGGAACGGCGGCCAGCAACAGCATCAGCAGCATGCGGCGCTGCCCCGTCAGCTCGCGGACAGTCAATCGAAAAATGGCGAAGTTCATCGGTTCACCAGGTACGAGAACACGCTCTCGAGCGACTCATCCGTGGGGATCAGCTCGCGCAGCGTGATCTGCTGCTCCTTGGCGATGCGGGGCGCCACGCGCACGAACTCGGAGAACTGGGCGGTGCGCACGGTCAGGTCGTTCTTCCCGAGCTCCACCGCAATCACGCTCTCGTCACCGACGAGCGCCTGGGCGAACCGCCGGTTGTCGCTGGAGGCGAGAGTGAAGACGTGCGGCCGGTCGGTCATCAGCTTGCGGATCGCCCGGAAGTCCCCCGAGGCAGCGAGGCGCCCGGCGACGATGACCAGCACCTGCTCGGCGAGGCGCTCCACTTCCTCCAGGATGTGCGACGAGAAGACGATCGTCTTGCCGTCAGCGGCCATCTGTCGCAGCAGTTCCATCATCTCAAGGCGCTGCCCGGGGTCGGTGCCGTTGAACGGCTCGTCCAGCAGCAGCACCTGCGGATCATGAACGATCGCGGAGGCGATCTTGATGCGCTGCTTCATACC
This sequence comes from Chloroflexota bacterium, assembly GCA_031362025.1. Classification (GTDB taxonomy): domain Bacteria; phylum Chloroflexota; class Dehalococcoidia; order SM23-28-2; family RBG-16-64-32; genus DATKKM01. The sequence goes on along the minus strand of JANLRX010000370.1, from coordinate 9,716 downwards.
CTTCGAGTAGCCGCCCAGCTTGCGTTTCTCCGCGTGCTCCATGCCCACAGCGGAGAGCGCGCGACGGGTGGCCTCGACCGGGTCCGCCAGCCCGTGGAGCTGCGCGTTGAGGAACACGAACTCGTACCCGGTCATGAACCCGTAGACGGCCTCGCGCTCCGGGACGAGGCCGGCGCTGCGGTACAAGCGCTCGCTGTTGCGCCAGACGGGTTCGCCGGCGATCTGCACCGACCCGGCGGAGGGTTTGAGGAAGCCTGCCAGCATGTGCAGGATCGTGCTCTTGCCGGCGCCGTTCGGGCCCAGCAGACCGGTGATCCCGGGCCCGAGGGAGAACGTCACATCGTTCACGGCGACGACGTTCCCGTACCAGCGGGAAACGTTCGTCACCTCGATCACGGTCGCGGTCTCCACGCTCATACCGCGATCCTCCGGTAGCGCCGGATCACCAGCAGCAGGCACCCGATCGCCACGATGGCAGCGTCGATCGCATAGACGATCCCGTGGAAGTTTGCCTCGACCAGTTGTCTGTTGTCCTCGATGGGCGGCGCAACGTTGAAGAACCAGTACGTGAAGCCCTGCACAACATGCAGCGGACTGAGGAGCAGCGCGTACTTACCGGTGCCCACTCCGGCGGCTTCAAAGACCGCGCTCGCGATGCCCGTACCGAGGACGAACACCGCAACGATCGCCACGGTCGAGTACGCCCGGCGCGACGTCTGCGCGGCAATCGCGATGCCGATCCCGCCGAACAGGCACGAAAGCAGGAGCGCACTCCCGACGATCGCCGGCAGGTCCTGCCAATTGTCCGAGATGTAGTCGGGCACATCCGTGGCGGCGCTGGCGTTGCCAGTGAACATCAGCAGCTGCGGGACGAGGGTGATCGAGAGCATCGCAGTAACGAGCGCCGCGTACTTGGCGATCGCGTAATCCTCTCGCCTAAGCGCCCGCGAGAAGTACAAGGAAAGCGTGCGGTTCCGCTGGTCCCGTCCGACGAGGTCCGGCGCGACGATCGCGCAGAAGATAGCGAGCAAAGGCTGGATCAGGCCGTAGTAGTCCTCGGGCGTAGTCACGTTGATGTCCTCAGGGGAGATGGCTGCGACGCCGAGCTGGATGATCGCCGGCAACGACGCGATCACGAGGATCCCGAACGTCGCCGCCTTCGCCCAGAACGAGCGCCCGATGCCGAAAACGACACGCAGGCTCTGCGTGTACAGCGCCCACATCGCATGCCGCCGCCCGAGCCGCAGACCCGCGTACCGTTGGTACCCGAGATCGTAGATGTTGCCGCCGCGGATGCTAGCCAGGACGGACCTCCCCCGGCGCGGCGTCTTCGGACTCGAACAACTCTTCGAGGCGGCGCCGGCTCTGCTCCAACCGCACGAGCCCGAGGTCGTTTTCGACGATGCCGTCACGGATCCAGTCGAGAACGTCGTCGCTCTCGCGCTGCACAAGCAGGTATCGGCCTCTCGTCTCGAACGATGCGCCGTGCTTCCGAAGCGACGCTGCCAGGAGCTCGATGTCGCCCTCCGCCTCGACGACAAGCGCGCTCGTGACGGCCGTGAGTTCGGTCATCGGTGACGAGCGCTTCAGCCGGCCGTCCTCGATCTCGACGAGGTGGTCACACACGCGCTCGATCTCGCTGAGGAGGTGCGATGAGAGGATGACCGCAACCCCGAACTCGGTGCCGATGCGGCGGATCAGGGCGAGCATCTCGTCGCGCCCCTCGGGATCGAGCCCGTTCGTCGGCTCGTCGAGCAGGACGAGGCGCGGGTCATGGACGAGCGCCTGGGCCAGCTTCACGCGCTGCTTCATCCCGGTCGAATAGCCGTTGATTTGCCGGTAGCGCGCCTCGAACAGACCGACGTGGCGCAGGATCTCGGCGGTGCGTTCGCGGGCGGCGGTGCGCGGAAGGCCGCTGATCTCGGCCATGTGCGTGACGAATTCCGTGCCCGTCGCGTCCGGCGGCAGGCAATCGTGCTCCGGCATGTACCCGACGAACTGGCGCAACGTAGTGCCGTCGCGCGTGATGTCGAGTCCCATCACCTGTGCGGAGCCCGAGGTTGGCTCGATCAGCCCCAGGAGCAACTTAATGAACGTGCTCTTCCCCGCGCCGTTTGCCCCGACGAGCCCGATGATCCCGGGTTCGAGCTCCAGGTCCAACCCTTCCAGCGCGTTCACCGAACCGTACCGCTTGGCGAGACCCTTCGAGACGATGAGCGCCTGGCCCGCCACCGTCGGTGCTACGGCAGGTTCCCGGGCGGCGCCAGCGCTTTCCACGCTTCGATAGTAATCGCAGACCACCGCCTCCGCACGCCCACGGTGATAGACTCTCGCGTATGAATGAACGGATCGCGACTCTGGTTGACGAGATGGCGGACCACCGCGAGCCCGCACCGCGAGCCAGACTTGCGTGAGTGGCTCGCCTCCGCCGACTTCGCCCGCGTCCCCGCCGCGATCAACGACCGCCGCGTCTAGGCATATGCCTGACCTCATCCTCCACAACGCAACGCTGATCGACGGCACCGGCACTGACCCGCGTCCCGGCGTATCCGTCGAGGTCGCGGACGGCCGCATCACGCGGGTGTTCCCGGCGGGCGATCTGGCGGCTCGGCCGGGCGTGACTGTGATCGACCTCGACGGGTGCTTCCTCTTGCCCGGGCTGACGGATGCGCACGTGCACTTCGCGTTGACAGAGTCGAACGGCGCTCCGACGCAGCCATGGGCGGAGTGGGCCGCGAAGGTCTCGCGGTTCATGTCGAACGCGCTCGACCAGGGGTTCACCACGGTGCGAGACGCGGGCGCGCTGGACCCGGCCTGGGCGCAGGCGATCCGGCGCGGGCTCGTGCGCGGGCCGCGGCTGCTGGCGAGTGGCGCGTTCCTCTCGCAGACGGGCGGGCACGGCGACTGGCGCGCGTCTCACCAATCTCACGACCCGGTGCAGCCGATCCCCGGCCTCTTCGCCGGCTACGTGCTCTGCGACGGTGTGGACGCAGTGCGCCGCGAAACTCGCGAGCAACTCCGGCGTGGCGCGCACCAGATCAAGGTGATGGCATCGGGCGGCGTCGCTTCGCCGACGGACCCGATCGACGGCGTTCAGTTCACGCCGGACGAACTGCGAGCGGCCGTCGAGGAAGCGGAGGCGCGTCACACCTACGTGATGGCGCACGCGTACCACCCCAACAGCATCGCGCACTGCCTGCGCGCGGGCGTGCGTTCAATCGAGCACGGGAACCTGCTGGACGAGGAGACGGCGGGGCAGATGGCAAAGAGTGGCGCGTTCCTCGTGCCGACGCTGATCACCTACGACGTGCTGGCGGAGGGCGGTAAGGAGCTGGGCTTCTCGAGCTACCAGGTGCAGAAGCTGAACCAGGTCTGGAAAGCGGGCGAGGAGGCGGTGCGAATCGCTAAGGCCGCGGGCGTGAAGATCGCCTCGGGATCAGACCTGCTCGGCGATGCGATGGAGCTGAAGGCGCGCGAGCTCGTGATCAAAGCCCGCATCCTCTCTCCGATGGAGGCGATCGTCTCCGCCACTCGCACGAACGCCGAACTGTTCGAGATGGCCGACGAGATCGGGACGATAGAAGAAGGCAAGCGCGCGGACCTCGTAGTGTTCGACCGCGATCCACTGCTCGACGCCGAGGTGCTGGCGGACGCAGAGCGCGTGCGGCTGGTGGTGAAGGGCGGGGTGGTGGAGAAGGATAGCGATGAAAGAGGAACTCTCGCTTGAGTTACAGACACCTGTGTACGATGCGCTCTACGTGTATTGCGGCGGAGCCCCGAGGGCTGCCTAGCGCAATGCCATGCCGTAGTGCCCACTCGAACTAGACCTTAACCTCCCCGTATGATAATTATTAGCACAGCCTAATAATTAAACGGACACGGAGGACTGAATGACCGCCCCTCGCCCCCTATTACTACTACTTTGCGCGCTCGCTGGCTTGTTGCTTACTGCGGGCTGTTCGGACGATGGCGACGACGGTAAAGAGACGCTCGTGATCGCGGTTCAGCCAAGCGCCACACAGGAAGAACTCAGCGACCAGGCGAAGGAACTCGAAGAGTTCCTCGAGGATCGTGTTGACGCGGATATCGAGATCAGGTTTCCGACCTCGTATGGTGGTGTGATCGAGAGCCTGCGCTTTGGCCACGCCGACGCGGCGTTCATGGGCGCTTGGCCCGCTGCCCTCGCTACCGACAGCGGCGAGGCCGAGGTCGCGCTGGCCGAGGTGCGCGAAGTGGTTATCGGCGAGGAGAAGACCGAGGAGCCGTTCTACTTCTCTTACTGGGTAGTCCCGACGGACAGTCCGTACCAGACTCTCCAGGATCTGGAGGGCAAGGCGGCGGCGTTCCCAAACCAGCTTTCGACATCCGGCTTCGTCGCGCCGATGGCCCGTCTGAACGAACTCGGCCTGGTGGAACCCGGCGAGGATGGAGATATCGACCCCGATGAGTTCTTTGGCGACGTCTTCTTCGCCGGCGGCTACTCCCAGGCATGGGAGGCATTGCAGGCAGGACAGGTCGACGTTACGGTGATCGCCGGCGACGTGCCGGAAGAGTTGTACCGTGAGGTGCTGGCTAACACGCGGGTAATCGAAGAGCAGGGGCCCGTGCCCTCGCACTCGGTCGTCTTCAGCAACGACCTTGAGGACCCGCTTCGGACGCAGCTCAAGGAAGCCCTTCTGGAGCTTGGAACCGACGAGCACCGAGAATTGATGCGCCAGTTTGTATCCGGTATCTTCGTCCGGTTCGAAGAGGCGACAACCGATGAACACCTCGCGAGCCTCAACGGCTTCCTGGAGGAGACCGGCCTGACATTCACGGAAAACCTGAGGTAACGAAGATCGATGGTCTTGACCGGCGAACCACCTAACGTTGACGCTGCTACCCGGCGGCCCATGACTGGCTCTGTGGCGCCCGTGCTGGAAGCGCGAGACCTGGCGTTCGCGTACAACCGGCGAAAGCCGGTACTGCAGGGCGTGAGCCTGGACGTGGCCCCGGGCGAGATCACGATGATCCTTGGCCGTAGCGGCAGCGGGAAAACCACCTTGCTCAAGGTGCTTAAAGGCCTGCTGCGACCTCAACAGGGCTCAGTCAGACTGAACGTGGGAGAGCGCGGACGCGGGCACGCCGGGGAAATCGCGTACGTTCCCCAGACACTCGGCCTCGTCGGGAGCCTATCCGCGTTGGACAACGCTTTGACGGGCGCCGTGACTCGGGCCGGACGCTTGCCTTCCCTCCTAAAGGTATTCCCGCGGGATATCGTGGCGGAAGCAAAGGACACGATGACCCGCCTGGGGATCGGATCCAGGATCCACGATCCCGTCTATCAGTTGAGCGGTGGTCAACGTCAGCGTGTAGCTATTGCCCGGGCACTCATGCAACGGCCAGCTCTTGTGCTGGCGGATGAGTTCGTGTCCCAGTTAGACAGCCTGACGGCCACCGAAATCCTGGACCTAATGCGCGATATCGCCCACAACCGAGGCGTTGCCTTGCTCGTGACAACTCACGAGACAGACATGGTCGAAGCATACGCGGACCGGGTCGTCATCATGCGTGAGGGGCGCATCGCGCATGACGTGCGAGGCGGGATGTTCTCCCAGGCGGAGATGGTGGACCTCCTCCGGTGAACACGCGTGCAGCCTTGAACCGGGCCGCAATCCTGGCTGTCGCTGTGGCCTGTGTCATCTCGATGGGCCGGATAGGGCTGCTCGACGTTCAGAAGCTGGAACTGGCGGTGGAGAACCTCGTAAAGTTCGCCGGCGAGATGTGGCCACCCAACACGGAAGTGCTGGACACTCTCATCGAAGCGATGATCGAGACGATCGAAATCGCCTTCATCGGCACGCTGCTCGGGCTCGTCATCTCGCTTCCGCTGGCCTTGCTGGCGACGCGGACCCTGTTCAGCCCCATCATCACGATGCCCGTCAGGCTGCTCATCGGCGCAATACGGACAGTGCCGTCCCTGCTTTGGGGCGTGATCTTTGTGATCGCTTACGGTCTTGGTCCGGAGGCTGGTGCACTGGGCGTCGCCTTTTACACCGTGGGCTTCTTGGCGAAGCTATCTTACGAGTCTTTTGAAGCAGTGGATGCAGAAGTGCTTGAGGCCGTGAAGAGCGCCGGCACCAACCGGACTCAGCTTATCGTCTACGCCGTGCTTCCGGAGTCTGCGAACGCGCTGATCAGCCACCTCTTCTTCATGTTTGAGTACAACATCCGGGCCTCGGCGATCATGGGTTTCGTGGGCGCCGGTGGGATCGGTTACTACATGCTGGGTTACGTACAGCTACTCCAGTACGAGAATCTGATGATGGCGCTGATCGTCACGTTCGTCGTCGTGATGACCGTGGACTACCTGAGCGCATCACTGCGGAGCCTGGTCATTCCGGCGATGCAGGCCGAGACTAGACGCGTCCCCCTCCTCGCCGGCGTCTCCTCGCTGTTCTCGCGGTAGATTTACCCCGCGAACGTATAACCCAGGCCCCGCTTCGTGATGATCATCCGCGGGTCCTTCGGGTCGTTCTCGATCTTCTGGCGCAGGTACCAGACGTAGAGCTTCACCTGGTTCCGGTCGCCGATGTAATCGCTGCCCCACACGTGCGACAGGATCTGGTCGTGGGAGAGGACCCAGCCGCGGCGGTCGATCAGGTACGTCAGGAGCTTGTACTCGGTGCCGGTGAGGGTGACGTTGCGGCCGTGCACGAACACCTCGCAGCTGCGGAGGTCTACGGTGAGGCCGTTGCGCTGGTAGACCCAGCGTCGCTCGTCCGTATCGAGGGCGGCGGACTGGATCGAGGCGAGGCGCAGGGCCAGTTCCTTCGGCTGAAACGGCTTCACGTGGAAGCCGCGCATCCCTAACTCCACGGCGCGTGAGACGTCCTCGTTGCTCGCTTCGGAGGCGGTGACGACGATCGGAGTGTCAGACAGCTCGCGGATCCGGGTGATGAGCTGCCAGCCGGGAAGCTCTCGTACGTCGAGGTCGACGACAACGATGTCCGGGTGGATGTTGAAGAACTCGCGCAGACCGGTCAGCCCGTCCGCGGCCTCAACGACCTCGTAGTTTTCGCCGTGAAGGAACGACGCGATCGACGCCAGTTGCGACGCATCGCTATCGATAAGCAAAACTACAGTCCGACTCTTCATCTGCCCCCTCGTCCTTGTGGACCTTCTTAACCGGCGAGGCGTTGTTCGCTCTTTCCGGCATAGGGTTCAACTGCGCAAGGTTTGCGCGCATTACATAAAAGGCCCGGTATTTACTCTCCATTAACCAGTTGGGGGCCAGCGGCCAGTCCGGCGCAAGCACGGACAAGGTTTGAAATCGGTCGCCGAGGGTCATTCAAACGATGTCCTTACCGTTCCTAAACCTTACGCAGACTTCGTCTTAACCCCCCGCCGTTAGCTTGACCCCATGAGCACCATAACTGTCGTCGGCGGCGGCTACGTTGGACTGATCACTGCGGCCTGCTTTGCGCGCCTCGGTCATCGCGTCCACGTCGTCGAAATCGATACCCGCAAGATGGAGTCCCTGAAGGCCGGCCACCTGCCGATCCGCGAGCCCGGCCTGCCCGAGATCTGGGAGCAGGGCGCCGCATCCGGCCTCCTCAGCGTCACCGGCAGCTACAAGGAAGCGATTTCCACAAGCGAGTTCGTGTTCCTCGCCGTCGGCACCCCGCCACGCGCGAATGGCTCGGCGGACCTGCGGCAAGTCGTCGCCGCCGTGCGAGCAGTCATCGGCGCGGCCGGTGGCGAGATGCCCGTGATCGTGGTGAAGAGCACCGTACCGCCGGGAACAACCGAACTCGTCCGCGACGTAGTGCTGGAACACCGCCCCTACGACGACGCGCGTGTCGTTTCCAATCCCGAGTTCCTACGCGAAGGCCTCGCTGTCATCGACTTCATGCGTCCCTCGCGAGTGGTCGTCGGATGCGATGACCGCGAGACCGCCGAGTCCGTCGGCGCGCTCTACGAGAAGCTGCGTCGGCCGGTGATCTACACCAGCACCCGCAGCGCCGAGATGATCAAGTACGCCTCCAACGCCTTTCTCTGCACAAAGGTCAGCTTCATGAACGAGATCGCCTCGCTGTGTGAGGAGATCGGCGTGGACGTGGTGGACGTGAGCAAGGCGCTGGGGATGGACCCGCGCATCGGTAGCTCGTACCTCGATGCCGGCCTCGGCTGGGGCGGGAGCTGCCTCCCGAAGGACATCGCCGGCCTTGCCTGGACGGCGAACAGGGTGGGCGTGCAGACGCCGATCCTCAACTCCGCGATCAAGATCAACGCCCGCCAGGGTTGGCTCGTCGTCTCCCGCTTGAAGGAGATGATCGGCGACCTACGCGGTAAGACGATCGGCGTGCTGGGCCTCGCCTTCAAGCCGAACTGCGACGACATCCGTGAATCGCCCTCGCTGCGGCTGATCCAGGCGCTCATCGCCGAGGGCTGCGAAGTCCGCGCCTACGACCCGATGGCGATGGAAGCCGCCGCCCACAACTATCCCGAGATCATGTACTGCACCGACGCATACGGCGCCGCGGTCGGCGTGGACGCGCTCGTCCTGGCGACGGCGTGGCCGCAGTTCCAGTCGCTGGACCTGCACAAGGTGCGCTCACTGATGAGGCGTCCGCTGCTGATGGACGCGCGCAACGCATTCGACGTCAACGCCGTGACCGAGGCCGGGCTAGTCTACGCCGGCATCGGGCGTCCGATGGCCGGACCTGAGTTCGAGCAGCCGCAGCGAGAGCTGGCGCAGCACCTGCGCGGCACCCGCGGCCGCCCTCGCTCCACCGCCGCGAAAGGACAACACGCGGCATGACGCACGAACGCCTGCGCCTCCCCAACGTCACTACGGCCGCCGATCCCCGGGTGCATGCCCGCGTCGGCGTCGGGACAGTCGGTCGCACCGTCAAGCGCCTGTTCGACATAACGGCATCGCTCGCCGCGCTGATCGTGCTGTCGCCGCTGCTGATCGGGATCGCCCTGCTGATCAAGCGCGACTCACGCGGCCCGGTGATCTTCACGCAGAAGCGCCTGGGACGCGACCTCAAGCAGTTCACGATGTACAAGTTCCGCTCCATGTACGCGGACTCCGCCGACGCCTTCCACCGCGAGGCCGTGAAGCGCACCGCCGAGTCCAAGCGGCGGGAAGTGGGCACCTTCAAGTCGCTGGACGACCCGCGGGTGACGGGCATCGGGCGCTTCATCCGGGCCTGGAACCTGGACGAGCTCCCGAACCTCGTGAACATCCTGCTCGGCGACATGAGCGTCGTCGGGCCGCGCCCCGCGCTCGACTACGAGCTGCCCTATTACAAGGACTGGTACTACAAGCGTTTCGCTGTGAAGCCGGGGTTGTCCGGCCTCTGGCAGGTGAAGCGAGCCGACGCTGAAGACTTCGACGAGATGATCCGGATGGACGTGGAGTACGTCGAGCAGATGAGCTTCTGGCTGGACCTCAAGCTCATCGCCCTGACGATCCCCTCGGTCATCCGCGAGAGGGGGACGTTCTAATGGTTCTGAATCGAGCGCTACGCGTGGGCCTTGCCGGCGCAGGCTACTGGGGGAGCAAGCACCTGCGCGTGCTGAACGAGCTTCCCGGGTGCGAGGTGACCGCGCTCTGCGAACCCAACGCTGCGAACCTGCAGAAGCTTCCGAAGGGCCTGCTCCCGGCGTACGTAACCGCGGACTTCGACGAGATGATGGAGAGCAACATCGACGCCGTGGTGATCGCC
>JANLRX010000365.1:0-7266 GCA_031362025.1 Chloroflexota bacterium | reverse complement strand
GGCTTCGAGACGCGCTTTTACATCGCGGAGGAAGGCGCCCGCCTGGTGGCCGTCGAGCACGCGGTGGTCGAAGGAGAGGCAGGTGTTGACCATCGAGCGGACGGCGATAGCGTCGCCTTCGACGACGACTGGGCGCTTGGTGATCGTCTCCATGCTGATGATGGCGGACTGGCCGAGGTTGATGATCGGCATCGAGATGATCGACCCGAAAGCGCCGGTGTTGTCCAGCGTGAACGTCCCGCCTTGCACGTCTTCCAGCGCAAGCTTGTTGTCGCGAGTCTTCTCGCCAAGTTCGGCCATCGACAGCGCGAGGCCGGTGACGCTCATACGGTCGGCATCGCGGATGACGGGGACGAGGAGGCCGCGATCGGTGGCGACGGCGATCCCGAGGTGCACGCGCTTGCGGAGGATGATCTTGTCCTCGCCCCAGCTTGCGTTGAGATAGGGGTGATCGAGGAGGCACTGCGCGACGGCGTGCGCCATGAACGGCAGGTACGTGAGGTCGACCCCGTGGCGCTGGTGGAACGCTTCTTTCTTCTCGTTGCGCAGCTTGACGAGCTTGGTGACGTCTGATTCGACGACAAGCCAGGCGTGCGGTGCGCTGAACGCGGACTCGGACATGCGCTTGGCGATCGTCTTGCGGATGCCGGTGAGCGCGACGGCTTCTTCCTCGGGACCCGCAGCGATTGGCTTCGGTTTGGCTGCGAGAGTGGCGGCGCCGGGGCGCTCTGCGACGGCGGTTGCGCCACCGGAGGCTGCGGCGCGAACGTCGGCCTCGACGACGCGCCCACCGGAACCGGTGCCACTGACGGTCGCGAGGTCGACGCCGAGTTCGGCGGCGACGCGACGGACGCGAGGGGTGGCGCGGTTCGGTTCGCCGCGAGCGCCGTTGGTATCGCGCTTGCTCGCGGGAGGTGCGCTGACAGTAGCGGCGACTGGTTCGGGCGCTGCTTCCTTCGGCGCGGGAGGCGCGATATCGACCGGGGTTTCGCCGGCCACTACGTCGATCATCGCGAGCGCGGTGCCGATGGGGACGGTCTCGCCTTCCTTGACGAGGTGCTCCGTGACGGTGCCGCTGACGGGGGAGGGCAGCTCGACGTTCACCTTATCGGTGTTGATCTCGACGATAGGCTCGTACTTCTCGACCTTCTCGCCGGGCTGCTTGAGCCACTTCTCGATGGTGCCCTCGGTTACGGTCTCGCCGACTTCGGGCATGGTGAGCGTGAACGCCATGTGCGCCTCCTTGTCCGATTCTAGTATGCGGCGAGTTTGCGGGCGCCCTCGGCGATCTTTTCGGCGTTGGGAAGGATGTACTCCTCGAGGATGCCGGAGTAGGGGGCGATCGGCACGTCCGGGGAGGCGACGCGGATGATCGGCGCGTCGAGGTACTCGAACGCTTCCTGGGCGATCGTGGCGGAGACTTCAGCCCCGAAGCCGCCGGTGATGTTGTCTTCGTAGACGATCAGCACCTTGCCGGTCTTCTTGACGGACTCCAGCACGCGCTCCTTGTCCCACGGCGAGATGCTCCGGAGGTCGATGACCTCGACGCTGACGCCGTCCTCGGATTGCAGGGTCTCGGCCGCTTTCAGGGAGTGGTGGACCATCATGCCGTAGGTGACGAGCGTGATGTCCGTACCTTCGCGCTTGATGTCGGCCTCGCCGATCGGAATCGTGTAGTCGTCGTCGGGGATCTCCTGGCGGTAGAGGCGATAAGCCTTCTTGTGCTCCAGGAAGAGGACAGGGTTGGGGTCTCGGATCGCGGACTTCAGAAGACCCTTGGCATCGTAAGGCGTGGCGACGGCGATCACCTTGAGGCCGGGCACGTGCGCGTAGAAGGCTTCGATGCTCTGGGAGTGGTAGGGGCCGCCGTGGATACCCGCGCCGTAGGGGGTGCGGATGGTGATGGGGCATGACCAGGCGCCGTTCGAGCGGTAGTGGAGGCGTGCGGCCTCGCTCACGATCTGGTCGAAGGCGGGGTGGCTGAAGTCGGCGAACTGCATCTCGGCGATGGGCAGGATGCCGTTCAGCGACGCGCCGATGGCCGCGCCAACGATCGCGGCTTCGGCGAGGGGAGTGTCCATGCAGCGCGCCTCGCCGAACTCGGCCTTGAACCCTTCCGTCGCGCGGAAGACACCGCCGCCGCCGACGTCTTCGCCCATAACGATGATGGACGAATCGCGCTTCATCTCCTCGAACATAGCGTCGTGGACTGCTTCGATCATCTGTTTCTCAGCCATGTTGCACCTCAGTTCGACAGGCAGGCCAGTTCAAACGCAAGATCCCTCCGCTTCGTCCGCTGCGGCGGACTGCGGTCGGGATGACAAAGGAGGGAGCCATCTACTTGTCCTCCACGAAGACGTGCCTGAGCGCAGACGCTGGGTCGGGCGTCGGTGCGTCTTCGGCGATCTGGGTTGCCTCGTCGACCTCTTGCAGGGCCTTCGCCTGGATCGCCTCGATCTGCTTCTGGTCGGCGACGCGGTTATCGGTGAGCCAGGCCGCATAGCGGATTAGCGGGTCCTTCGCGGTCCATTCAGCGACCTCTTCGGCGGTGCGGTAGCGGCGGTCGTCGTCGTCGCTGGTGTGAGGGACGATGCGATAGGTCTTCGCTTCGATGAAGGTTGGACCCTCGCCGCGGCGGGCGCGATTGACGGCCTCCTTCGCCGCGGCGTAGACGGCGAGGACGTCGTTGCCGTCGACGGTGACGCCGGGGAAGCCGTAACCGGCCGCCCGCACGGCGACGTCCTTTACGGCGGACTGCTTGTCCCACTTCACGCTGATCGCGTACTGGTTGTTCTCGCAGACGAAGATGACGGCGAGCTTGTGGATGCCCGCGAAGTTCATCGACTCGTGGACGTCACCGACGCTGGTCCCGCCGTCGCCGACGTAGGTGATCGCCACTTCATCGAGGCCGCGGATCTTGGCCGCGAGGGCAACACCGACGGCGTGGGGGTACTGCGTGGCGACGGGCGCCGAGCCGGAGACGATGCGCAGCGGCACACTCGAGAAGTGCGAGGGCATGTTGCGGCCGCCGCTTTCGATCGAGTCGGCGCGGGCGAGGTGCGCCTTCAGAAGGTCGGTCGGCGTCATGCCGATGGTGAGAGCGACGCCGATGTCCCGGTAGTACGGGAGCACCCAGTCTTTGCCGGGAGTGAGGGCGTAGGCAGTGCCGACTTGCGCCGCTTCGTGGCCCTCACCGGTGACGGCGAACGGACCCTTACCCATGCGGTTGAGCATGCGTTCCCGCTGCCCGACGGTGCGGGCGAGGAACATCTTGTAGTACAGATCGAGGAGCTGCTCCGGGCTCAGGCCGTGCGCTCCGGCGATCTCTTTCGCAGTTACCATTCGTTTCGCCTCCACTTCACCAGTAGATGCTGATTCCGGCAGATAGTTGCGCCGCCTCGCCCAGCGCCTCGCTGAGGGAGGGGTGCGGATGGATGTTGGATCCGAGTTCCCAGGCCGACGCCTGCACGAAACGGGCAAGCGCGGCCTCCGCCACGAGATCGGCGGCGTGGGAGCCGACGACGTGGACGCCGAGCACGTCGGCAGTGTCCTGGTCGACGACGATCTTGGCGAACCCTTCGAGGTCGTTCTGGATGAGGGCCATCGCGTTCCCCTTCATCGAGAAGCGGGTGGACTTCGGGTTGTGGCCTGCCTCCTTGGCTTGCATTTCGGTCATGCCGACGGAGGCCACCTGCGGATCGCTGTACGTGACGCGCGGCACCCGGTTGTAGTCGAGCTTCTCGACGTCCTTGCCGGCCATCGCCTCGGCGGCGATGAACCCCTCGGCAGCGGCGACGTGGGCGAGCAGCAGGCCACCGATCGCATCGCCGACGGCGTATACGGTGGGTTCGGCGGTGCGGTAAGCATCGTCTACGGAGATCCAGCCGCCTTCCACCTGGACGTTGGTCTTGTCGAGGCCGAGGCCCGCCGTGACAGCCTGCCGTCCGACGGCGAGGAGCACCTTCTGGGCGGTGACCTGCTTCTCGGCACCTTCGTGCTCGACGATGAGTTCGACGACGCCGTCGTAATTGCGGGTGCGGTCGGCCAAGACTTTGGCGTTGGACATCACGTTCGCGCCGCGGGCGGAGAAAGCCTTCGCGAGCGCTTTGCCGGCGTCGGCGTCTTCGAGCGGGACACAGGTGGGCATTATCTCGATGAGAGTGGTCTCCGTGCCGATGTCCGTGAAGAACGAGGCGAATTCGCAGCCGACGGCGCCGGCTCCAATGATCGCGATCGAGCGCGGCTGCTCTTCGAGGACGAGGAGGTGGTCGCTGTTGAGGATGCGGTCGCCGTCTGCTTCGAGGCCGGGGATCTGCTTCGGCTCGGAGCCGGTGGCGATAAGGATGTGCTTGGCCTTGAGGCGCCGGTCACCGACTGCAAGCTCGGTGGGGGAAACGATGGAACCTTCGCCTTCGATGATCTCGATTTTGTGCTTTTGGATGACGGCGCGGACGCCCTTGTGCAGCGTCTCGACGACCTGCTGTTGGCGTGCGCGCATGGCGGAGTAATCGAGGGTCGGTTCGGCGGTGGTTACGCCGAAGGTGGAGGCGTGGCGCACGCGCTGGAGGGTCTCGGCGGCGTAGAGCCAGGCCTTGGTGGGTATACAACCGCGGTGGAGACAGGTGCCGCCGACCTTGTCACGCTCGATGAGGACTGCGAAAAGGCCAAGTTGAGTGGCGCGGATGGCGGCTGTGTACCCGCCCAGTCCGCCGCCTATGACTACGAGATCGATCTCGTCCAATTACCTGCCTTCACTCGTTCCCGGCCGGCATCCGGCGGTATTTGCACCTTCAATTACGGAAATGTGCATCACCTATTAGTATCTGCCCGCTCCGGCAGGCGGTCAATGGAGTTTTGCCTCCGCCGCGCTTGATAGCGATTAAGCATTCGTTACAGTCGCAGCGCGGCCTATAATCGAGGCGTAATGGAATTCCGACTCGCGCCCCACGAAGAAGAGCTACGCCGGGAAGTGTGCGCCTGGCTCACGAAGGAGCTGGGAACGACGCACGAAAGCGACCCGGCGCCGCAACCGCCCGGCTACATGCCAGACCGCGCGTTCGAGACGAAGATGGGCGCGACGGGGTGGCTCGCGATCAGCTGGCCGGAGGAGTACGGCGGAATGGACCGCCCGATCGCGGAGCAGTTCCTCGTGGAGAAAGAGATCGCTCTGCACGGCGGAAACGCCAGCGACGCACTGACCCGCTGCATCATCGCGCCGATGATCATCGCGGCGGCGAACGAGGACCAGAAGCAGCGATATCTCCCCGGCATGGCGCGTGGCGAAATCACGGCGTGCCTGGGGTATTCCGAGCCGGAATCGGGATCCGACTTCGCGTCGCTGCAGACGCGCGCGGTGCGGGACGGCGACGACTACGTGATCAATGGCCGCAAGATCTGGACGAGCGGTGCGGAGTCGAGCGAGTACTGCTGGCTCGCGGCCCGCACGCACGCCGAGGGGACGAAGCACGGCGGGATCAGCGTCTTCATGGTGCCGATGGACTCGCCGGGCGTGGAAGTGCGGCCGATCGTGAACCTGCTGGACAAGCAGTGGTTCAACGAAGTGCTGTTCGAGGACGTGCGGGTGTTGGCGGCGGACCGGGTGGGGGCGGAGAACGAAGGCTGGCGCGTACTCACCTCAGCGCTTGGGCTGGAGCGGATCACAGTCTACCGGGCGTACATGCACTGGCGGACCCTGCTAGCGCTCCTCGAATGGGCGCAGCGCCAGGACAACGGTTCGCGGCCGTGGGACCAGACGCACTGGCGGCAGCGGTTGGGCCAGCTACGGATCGAGTACGAGGTAGCAGAGTTGCTGCTGGAGAACGCGGTGCAGATGCACACGGAAGACGTCGACTACCGGGCGCAGGCCGCCATGGTCAAGTTGTTCAACACGGAGTTCGCGCAGCGGTTGTACCAGGCGGGGTTGGACCTGCTGGGGTTGTACGGCGATCTAACGGAGTTCTCGGACCATGTGCCGTTCGAGGGCGCGATCTCGCACGGCTACCTGTCGGCGGTGCAGGACACGATCGGGGCGGGGACGTCCGAGGTGCAGCGGGAGATCATTGCGCAGCGTGGGTTGGGGTTGCCGAAGGGGTAGTTCGCCCTCGCAACCAGATCCTCTACAGGATTAAATCTCCAGGTCGCCCTTCAGCTTTTCGAGCGACGTCTCCATGTTGTTCTGGACGACGCGCGACATCACGAGCAGCGCGCCGATTTTCCCGATGACGCCAAACGGCGGGGTGTAGTTGTACGTCCACTCGACGCGGGTGCCCTTGTTCGCGGGGCTGAAGGTGAAGCGCTCCTCGCCTTCGAGGTAGCCGGTGAAGCGGCGAGCCCAGGCCTCGCCGGGGCGGAAGTCGATCCAGGTGGACTCGAGGGTGTTCTTGCGTGGGGTGACGCTGATGGTGGTGCGGTCGGTGGTGCCAGCGCTCTTGCCGTCACCGGAGGTGATGAGGACTTCAGAGACGTGGATCGACCAGTCGGGCATCTTCAGGGGCTCGGCGGCAGCGAAAACGTGCTCGCGCGGGGCGTCGATATCGATGGTTGCCTTGAGTCGGGGCATGGTCACCTCCAAGTGGTCGCAGCAAGAAGCCGCTATGGCAGACGGTAATATCGGCTCCGGCGAGCGTCAAGGAGGGTTGAATCGGGCGAGGCGACCGCTATACTGAAAAGAGCGAGCGGAAGTGGCTCAGTGGTAGAGCATCGCCTTGCCAAGGCGAGGGTCGCGGGTTCGAATCCCGTCTTCCGCTCCATTTCTTTGCCCGTCGCACCCGGCCGGACAAACACGGCCCCGACGGCTACGCGCTGACGTTGAAGAACGAGTCGCGGGCGTCGGCGTGAATGGCCTCGTTGGTCTCAAGGACCACGGCGACGACGTTCGCGTTGTACCAGACGACGGCTCCGGCGGGGATCGTGCGCCCGGTCTTGGGGGTCACGGCGGTTGGGCTGAGGTCGAAGTCGGCGGCGGGGCCGGCGGGGCTGTCGTAGAACAGCAGGGCCACTTCCATCGTCTCCCCGGCGCGCGTGAGCGTGATCGTCACAGGTGTTGTCCCGAAGCCGCGGAGGCCTTCCGCTTCGTCTCCCGGAGTTGCCGTGATCCCCTTGCCCTGCCAGGCCGCCTGGAACCGCGTGAAGGAGAGCGGGGCGCCACCCAGCGCCTCGTCAAGCTCTTCCGGGTCGGTTGTCGAGGTGGCGCTGGCACCGCCGCTGGCGTCTGGGGTTCCAGTCTCGGTGCCATCTCCGGGCGCGGCCGGCGTGTTGTCGCCGTCG
>JANLRX010000361.1:0-2969 GCA_031362025.1 Chloroflexota bacterium | reverse complement strand
GTTCCATGCGGTTGGTGAAGGCCCAGCCGTCCGCGATCGTGGCCGCGATCCAGCCGAGCACCAGTCCCGCGATCAAGCCCATCACACCGAGGTCACGTGACCGCAGCGAGGAGGCCAGCGGCACCGGCGAGGTGTCCACCGGGTCGACGATCGATACCGGGGTGCCGTTCAGGATCTCGTCGGAGTAGCCGCGGCGACTCTCGGAGAGGCGAGCGAGCTGCTGTTCGAGCGATGTCGCTTCGGAGTTCAGCACCGTCATCTCGGTGTCCGAGGTGATGCGCGCGAGGTCAGCGACCAGGGTGGTGAACTCGGCAGTCAGGTCAGCGGACACACCGCGGCGGACCATGTTGTCCAGCGCTTCCATGAGCGCCGGCTGGCCGAGCGTCGCCAGGCGTGCGGTGCGGCTCGCGTATACGGTGTTCAAGCGGGCGAGCAGTTGCGCCTGCTGCTGGTCCGTGGAGGAGTTGAGGGCGGTTCGGATACGAGTCTCCTCGTCCGTCACGTCCTTGGTCAGCAGGTCAGAGGCCGTTTGCGCCATCAGCTGGGCTTGCTCCGGCGAATTCGCCGTGGCGGTGATGTCGATGCGGAACAGGCCCGGGATCGAGGTGTACTTCACCTTCCGCGAGACCTGCGTGTCCGTCATGATCACGCCCTTCTTGGCCAGCTCGGCGTTCAGCATCGACACGAACTGCGGCGTGCTGCCGCGGCTTGCGATATTGTCCGTGTAGTTCGAGAGCAGGATCGGGTCGCCCGGATCGCCGCCCTGGGTGATCGTCCCGCCGAAGGAGACGATGCGGGTGACGCCGAGCGTCAGGGCCGCGTTGTAAGTCGGTGCGCTTTTGCCCGCGACCTGGCCGACAACGACGACGGCGAACAGCATGCAAGCAAACGCCACCGCGCCGATGAGCCAGAACCAGCGGCGCGCGATGCGCCAGTATTGTTCGGGAATCATGCCGCCACTCCTCCACGAGACACCGGCGTCACGCGGGCCTTGCGGCTGCGCTTCGTCCGGAGGAAGTCTCCTATGGTCTGACAGACGTAGTTCACTTCATCGAGGCCCAGCTCCGGGTAGATCGGCAGCGAGATGATCTCTTCGGTCATCTGCTCGGTCACCGGGAAGTCTCCGACCTTGTACCCGAGGTGGCGCGTCGCCTCCTGCAAGTGGATCGGCACGGGGTAGTGCACCGCCGCGCCGACGCCGTGCCGGCTGAGCCATTCGAGCATCTCGTCGCGGTGGGGCACGCGCAGGACGTACAGGTGATACACGTGCGTGGCCTCCGCGCGCTCGACCGGCGTGATGACACCGGGAAGCTGGGAGAGCCGCTTATTGTACTCACGAGCCAGCGCCCGCCGGGCCACATTCGACTGTTCGAGATAGCGGAGCTTGATGCGGAGGATCGCGGCCTGGATCTCGTCCAGCCGGGAGTTCATCCCGAGGACGGTGTGGTAGTAGCGGCTGGAGGAACCGTGGTTCCGCAGGAGCTGCACCTTCGAGGCGATGTTGCGGTCGTTCGTGACGACAGCGCCGCCCTCGCCGTATGCTCCGAGGTTCTTCGAGTAGTAGAAGCTGAACGCGGCGGCGTCGCCCATCGTGCCGGTGCGCTGGCCGCGGTACTCCGCGCCGTGCGACTGGCAGGCGTCCTCGATGATCGCGAGGCCGTGCGCGTCGGCGACCTGCTTGATCGCGCGCATGTCCGCCGGCTGGCCATAGAGATGGACCGGGATGATCGCCTTTGTCTTCGGGGTGATCGCAGGCTCGATCTTGGCCGGGTCCATCGTGAACGTCTCGGCGTCGATGTCCACGAACACCGGTGTGGCGCCCGTCATGCAAATCGCCGCCGCCGTCGCGAAGAAGCTGTTCGGCACCGTGATCACCTCGTCGCCGGGGCCGATGTCCAACGCCCGCAGCGCGAGGTAAAGCGCGTCCGTCCCGGAGCCCACACCGATCGCGTGCTTGGCGTTGCAGAACTTCGCGAAGTCGCGCTCGAGCTGGAAGACGTTCTCGCCCAGGAAGAGCTTCATGCCGTCGAGCACCTGGTGCACAGCGGCCTGCACTTCCTCCCGGATCGGTTCGTACTGGTCCTTCAGGTCAACTAGGGGGATGTTCTTCATGAGGCCTTCCTTCTGATTGAGATATCGGAGTCGGTCGAGCCCATGTAGAGGCCCGGCGTCAGGTATTCCATCGAACCGCCGTTGTAGAGCGACTTCGCCGCGGACTCCAGGATGTGGACCACTTTCAGTCCCTCCCAGCCGTCGCTGCGGGGTCGTGCGCCCGTGCGGATGCATTCCAGGAAGTGCATGTCTTCCTGCTTCAGAGGCTCGGCGTCCTGGACGAAGGGGATCGTCACGTCGCCGGTGATGTACTTCGGAGGGCCGAAGCCGTTCTCCCCGTTCGGCTCACCGAGGGTGATCTTCTTGTTGTAGAGGCGGATCGATTCGCCCTGCGTAGTGTCGTCGTAGACTATCGTGCGCTCGGCGCCGATGATCGTCATGCGACGCACCTTCACGGGCTCCAGCCAGCTCACGTGGATGTGCGCGAGAAGTCCATCCATGAACTCGAGGTCGAGGTGGGCGATCTCGCAAAGGCGCGGGTTGACGCGAGCTGTCCCGCGGGCGCCGGCCACCATCGGCTCTTCGCCGAGCAGGTACATGAGGATCGAGATGTCGTGCGGTGCGAGATCCCAGAGGACGTCGACGTCCGGCTGCAGCAGGCCGAAGTTCAGCCGCGCGGAGTGAACGTGGTGGATCTGGCCCAGCTCACCGCTATCGATGACTTGCTTCAGATACTGCACGGCCGGGTGGTACACATACGTGTGGCCAACCATCAGCGTCAGCCGCCGCGATTCCGCGATGTCGATCAGGTCCAGCGCTTCCTGGCTGCTCGTGGCAAACGGCTTCTCGGTGAGGACGTGCTTGTCCTTCAGCAGCGCCGCCTTGGCCAGCGGATAGTGCAGGCGCGCGGGCGCGGC
>JANLRX010000299.1:0-3641 GCA_031362025.1 Chloroflexota bacterium | reverse complement strand
GTGAACGTCACATCGGTGGCGGTGAAGCAGCCGATCGACGGGCTGATCCTTTCGAACGCGACGCGGCTGGCGGTGGTTGGGATGGCGAAGACGCTTTCGCGGGAGCTGGCGCCGTTCGGGATTACGGTGAACAAC
Organism: Chloroflexota bacterium; assembly: GCA_031362025.1. GTDB lineage: Bacteria > Chloroflexota > Dehalococcoidia > SM23-28-2 > RBG-16-64-32 > DATKKM01. The sequence continues at coordinate 3,506 of JANLRX010000299.1, read as the reverse complement.
GTTTGTCCCGGGAACATCGCGACGGAGCGCCTGATGTCGCTGCTGGAGGAACGGGCGCAGCAGGCAGGCGCGGCACTCGCGGACGCGGTGGCGATCGAGGAGGCGCGGGTGCCGATGGGGTTCCTGGGGGAGCCGACAGACGTGGCGAACCTGGTGCTGTTCCTGGCCTCGGACGGGGCGCGTTACGTTACGGGGACGACGATCCAGGTGGACGGCGGTAGCACGACGTCGGTGATGTAGGGACGACGCTGAGAAACGAAGAAGGGGCGGGATATCCCGCCCCTTCTTGCTGTGACTGCGTTTGGTCTAGCCGCCGCGGCCGTCGTAGCTCGGGTCGGTCTTGTCGAACCAGGCCTCGGCTGCCCAGTAGCTGTTGCCGAACCAGGGCCAGCTGCTGCGGTTCTTGGCGTAGGGCCAGGAGATGGCGCCGCCGCCGGGGCAGGCGTAGTCGATACGAGCGTTGGCCGCCGGGGAGTCCGGGTTGGTCTCGCCGAGGAGGTAGCGCTGGATGTTGTACCCGATCTCTTTGCGGGCGTCGAGGTTGAACTCCTTGCGCTGGTCGTCGAGTAGCTTGTCGAGCGCCGTGTCGGAGACCTTGAAGGAGTTCTTGGGGCCGCCGGTGCGGAAGTAGGGGTAGGTCCAGTCGTCGAGGTCGATCCAGCCGTTGTCGAAGCCCCAGGTCATGACGGAGACGTCGCACTCTTCCTTGACGAGACCTTCGGCGATGCGGCCGTAGGTGACGACCTGGAACTTGATTTCGTCGTCGATGCCGAGGTTGCGCTTGATCGTCTCGATGTAGGTGGGGGCGAAGCGCTGGATGTAGTTCGGCACGTCGGCGAAGTAGATCAGGGGGATCGACGGGCGGCCGGCGGCTTCGTAGAGGGCGCGGGCGTCGGCGATGTCCTGATCGCGCGAGGCACGGTCCTTGCGGTAGCCGGGGAGGGCGTAGAGCTCATCGTTGGGGAGAGCCCATGTCTTGATCGCGTTGTTGACGGGGCCGACGGAGACCCAGGCGCTGGAGCCGATGATGTCCGTGACCTGCTGCCGGTCGACGGCGAGGTGCAGGGCGCGGCGGACACGCGGGTCGTTGAAGGGCTCGCAGAAGGTCTTGAAGCGGCTGTTGAGCCAGCCCGAGACCTGCTGGCGCTGGAAGGTCAGCTCCGGGAACTCGTCGAGGATGTTGAGGATCCACTCCGGGTTGTCGATGAAGCCGGCGGTGTCGATCTGCTTGCTACGGAAGAGACCTTCGACGGTGCCGTCGTTGAGGCCCTGGCCGGTGGCCTTATAGCCTTCGAGGTAAGGGCGGCCGAGGCTCTTGTCGTCCCAGCCGAACCACTCGGGGTTGCGGACGGCCCGGTACTCGATGCCGAAGGTGAGGTTGTCCCACATGAAGGGGCCGGTGCCGATCATGCGGTCGGCGGGCGAGGTCTTGCCGGTGCCGAAGGGGTCGACGGAGTCCCAGGGAGCGCCGGTCGGGCCGTCCGACATGTCGACGATCTCCTTGGGGATGATCATGGCGTTTGTGTCGGCCATGAAGTGGTAGAACGGGGCGACGGGACCCTTGGTCTTGATGCGGATGGTGTAGTCGTCGGTGGCCTCGATCGTGTCGATCGTTTCGTACTGGCTGGAGCGGTAGTAGTAGGTGCGCTGGGGGCTATCCGCGTTGCGCTGGCGGTTGTAGCTGTAGATGACGTCTTCGGCGGTCAGTTCGCGGCCGGCGAGGCCGGGGAAGTTGCCGCGGATCTTGTCGGTGTTGTGGAACTTGACGCCCTTGCGGAGCTTGATGATGTACTCATCGGGCTCGTTGGGGTCGCCGATCATCTCGGGGGCGGATTCGGCGAGGTCGGTGTAGATGTTGTCCCAGATGGGCTCTTCGTGGCTGGCGTAGCGGTAGAGCTTGCTGAAGACGGCCGACTGGTTGGAGTACATCGGGCCGAACTGCGTCTGGTGGGGGTCGTAGCGGTCGAGGACGACGGCGTCGAAGCCGATGTAGGTGAGGAAGTCGCCGCGGGAGTCTGCGGGGGCCGGGGTGAACTCCTGGCGCCCGTCGACGGGCGTCTTGAAGGGGAGCGCGAGGTATTGTTCGCCAGGCGTCAGGCTGGGGTCGTTCGTGGCCCCCGTGCCTGAGGGATCGTCATCGTCGTCATTCGGCGTGGTGCTGGTGCTCTCACCACCGCAGCCGACGAGGGTGGCGGCAGCGAGCCCGCCGCTGGCCATCATCGCGCCGGAGATGAGGCGCCTGCGCCCCATTCGTTGTCGCCAGAACTTATCCCAGTACTTGCTGTCTTCAGGCATGGAGTCCGTCCCCTTTCCGGAGTTGCGGGTTGGAGTGAGGCTGCATTAAGGCGAGCGTCCTACAGCCGCAGACGTGGGTCAAGAACATCGCGGAGGGCGTCGCCGGCGAGGTTGAATCCAAGTACAGCAAGGACGATGGCCCCGGCTGAAGTGAGGCCCGGCCACGGGTGGTCGACGATGACGGGCTGGGCGTCGTTGAGCATGATGCCCCAGGACTGGCCGGCGTCCGCGCCAGTCGGGAGCTTGTCCGGGGCGATGAAGCCGAGTGCTGATTCTGCAAGGATCGCCACCCCCAGGCCAGTCGAAAACAGAACGATGATGGACGCCATGATGTTTGGCAATATGTAGTACGCCATCGTGCGGATGTCGGATGCGCCGATGACGCGGGCGGCGTCGACGTACTGTTGCTCGCGCGTGGCGAGCACAACGCCACGGACGATGCGCTGAATGCTGGGGATGCCAACAAGCCCCAGGGATAAGGCGACGACAAACAGATTTGGGCCGTCGGTTAAGGGGTTTACGCTGATGATGAGGATGAGCGCGATGAGCGGTGGGAAGGACTGGAGAGCGTCCATGATCCGCTGCACGGCGGTGTCGATCCAGCGGCCGAAGTAGCCGGAGACGATGCCGATACTGGCGCCGACGAGCGTCGCAATTGCCAACGCCCAGAGAGCCACGTAGAGCGACCGGCGAGCGCCGTTGACGACTCGCGCCCACTGATCGCGGCCGGACTTGTCGAGGCCCAACCAGTGGTTGGAGCTTGGATCCTCGTAGCTGCGGGTGCGGTTATTTTCGTCGAAGAAGTTCTGCTCGGGCTGGTAGCGCTGGAACCATGGCGCCCCGATTTCGAAGCCGATCGGGCGGTTGGGCAGAGTGGGAGTGCCGAACTCAGCCTTGGGCGTGCCCAGGGTGAGGATGAAGAGGGTGATGACGATCGCGAAGCCGAGTGCGCCGAGGGGCTTGCGGCGGCAGAACTTGAGGACGCCCTTCCACCAAGCTTTCTTGGTAAGGGCCATCTCCGGCGCGGCGGGAGCCTTGGCCTGGGGGATCGCCTGCTCTTCGAAGGACATCGGTTAGCTGTACCTGATCCGGGGGTCGAGCCACCCGTAGGTGATGTCGACGAGCAGGTTGATGAATACGAGCCCGACCGCGACGACGATGACGATGCCCTGGATGACCGGGAAGTCCGGGTTCTGGGCGACGGCGAAGAC
>JANLRX010000292.1:0-4791 GCA_031362025.1 Chloroflexota bacterium | reverse complement strand
CGACGGCGCCGCGACGGAACGTACCATCATCGTGGACGACCTGCCGCTAACGGACGTGCGCAAGCCCGGTTACAACGCCAACGGCGACCTCCGCTTCGGTCCGGACGGCATGCTCTACGCCTCGCTCGGCGACTACGACCTGTTCTCCGAGGAGCCAGACCTCATCGACGGGCTGGGCACCGTTATCGGGAAGATCCTGCGCCTCAACCCGGACGGCACCGCTCCGGACGACAACCCGCTGGTTGGCGAGCAGGGCGCGGACCCCCGTGTCTTCGCCTCCGGCTTCCGGGAGCCGTTCACGTTCAACTGGGGCCCGGACGGCACGCTGTACTCCGCGGACAACACCACGGTGACCTGCGAAGAGCTGAACATCATTGAACCCGGCGGAGTCTACGGCTGGCCGCGTATGGGCGAGTTCCCCTTCGCGGACTGTGGGGCCGCGCCGGGGGAGCAAGCGATCTTCCACTTCACTCGCGGCGAGGCTGCCCCCGGCGATTTCCTCTCGTTCGTAGAAGTTAGCGGACTCTCCTGGCTACAGGACACGACGTACACCCAGCTCACCGACGGCCTGATCGTCTGCGAGGGCCAGAAGTCGGCCGTGAATGAGGTGGTGACAGCGGGCGTCCTGCGCCGCGTCACCTTCACCGACCCGCAAACCGTCGCCTCAAGCGATGTCATCGTCAGCGAGTGCAAGGGTGATGCGGCTGTGAACGCCGGAGTCGTCTACTACTCCACGGCCACCGAGCTGAAGCGCCTCACGACCGCCGCAGAGGGCGATCAGCAAACGCAGCAGCAACAGCCAACCGACGGCGGGCAACAGCAGACGCCGCCAAACCTGGAACAGCCATCGCAATGAGAGACCCGAACGAGCGCATCATCAACCCGCGAGAACTCCTCATTGGGGGCACCGCCGTTATCGCAACGATCGCGGTTATCGCCGCCGTCCTCGCGATGAACGGCCTCTCGTCGGACGCTGGAAGCAGCGGAGACCTCCCGACGCCCAGCCCAACCCCGAGCCCCACCGCGTCGCCTGAAGCATCTGACGGGGCCTCTGGCTCGGGATCAGAGGCTCCGGGTACGCCCGGCGCAGACGGCAGCGGTGTGCCATTCTCCCCGGCGAGCGCCGCGGAAGAACGCCTCGTGGAGATCGCGCGGGACTCCGTGAACCTGCTCCCGGCCGGGCAGTGGCCCGATCTTTATGACGACTTCGTGATGGCCTTCCAGGACCGGTGCACTGCCGAAGAGTTCGCCCAGGCAGGCGCAGACGGGGCGGCAGCCCTGGGCAGCGACCTCGAGCTAATCAACTTCGTGCGCCTCCAGGACCTCACGATCACGGACGACACGGCGACCGGCGTCATCGTCGGCGAGCTGCGCGGGAAGTCGGAATACACGATCCAGGCCGCGTTCGCGATTGAGGAAGGGGTCTGGAAGCTGGCCCCCGCGGCGGGTACTTCCGGCTGCTCAGCGTTTAACCGGTTGGCCGGCTAAGCTTCGGGCGGCTTCCGCGTTCGGGCAATCGCCCAGGCGCCCCCACCAGCGATACCCAGCACCAGAACGCCCACGAGCACCCAGACAGCAGCGCTAACGCCTCCCCCGTCGTCATCCTCGGGTGGCGTCACAACGCCGCCAGGCTGCGTTCTGGTCGCTTCTGGGTCCTCCGTGGCGTCACGAGGAGATTGGGTCGATCCATCAGCGTTGGTCGGAAGCGTCCCGCCAGGGGTAACCTGGCTCCCGTCCGTGCTCCCATCGCCGGTGTTCTGGCCACCAGTGTTGAACGGCGGCGTGTCCGCTCCTCCTTCAGGCGTCGGCTCAGACGTCCGGGGCTCGACAACTGTCGGTTCGGCGGTGCCGCCGGGGGGAGCGTCTCCCGCTACGCAGCCACGGCCGTCCTGGACCAGCGCCCCGGTCTCGTCGGCGTCCGGGTCGGCGTGAATGTTGATGCGCAAGCGGAAGTCGGTGCAGTCCCGGCCCTGGCCGACGACATGGAACGTTATGTCAGCCAGCGAGACGGGGACCTCGAGTCCTGCTTCCGTGCCCGTAAACAGCTCCGCGCCGAAGAGCTTGGCCGTATCGGATTTCCCGTCTCCGTCCGTATCCACCACTTCGCAGCCGGACGCGCCAACCGCACCCGCCGGCGTGTCGATGGAGTTGCAGTCCTCGCTCTCGGCCGTTACCACGTCCGGATCGAACGCCAGCTCGATGACCCACACGGCAACCGTTTGCGAGGGCGGGTCCGTCATCACTTTGAGTTGGATCGTGCCGCCCGGCGGCATCAGGATCCGCGCCGGCTGCACGCTGACGACGTTGTCCACCGCCGCCGCCGGCGAGGCGAGGACCAGCCAGGCCACCGCCAGCGCGAGCAAAAGAATAGCTCCGGCCGGGGTCACCGGCCGGAGCCATTTCGTTTCTCTCTTCGTCCCGGTCATCAGTCCGGGCGTCCCAGGCTCAGAAAAGAGCTAGGAGACGCTTACGCTACTCCCGATGTCAGGGCAGGGCTCGGTCTGGCTCAGCGCGGCCTGTGAGAGCACGTTGCGGAGCAGAGCCTGGTTGTCGCGGCTGGAGATCTCTCCGTCGCAGTCCAGGTCGCCGAAGAGGCGCGTTGTGCCGGAAGCGACGCAGATCTCGCCGGTTGTGACTGTTGGCGTCGGCTCGCTGCTGTCCGGGCCAACCCAGGAGGTGGCGGTGATCGTCAGGTCGCTGCACTCACCGGCGGCGCCGACGGCGTTGAAGGTGATGCTGGCGAGAACGGTCTCGACCTCGAGGCCTCGTGCCGTGGTGCCGTCCTTGCGAACGTAGCCACCGAGCGCGACGACTGTGTCGACGACGGTGTCGGTGTTTGTGTCCTTACCAAGGCAAGTGGACGCACCCACACCCGATGCCGGCAGCGTTGCGCCGGCGCAGTTGACGCCCTGTGCGGTCTCGTCCACTTCGACGACATCCGTGTCGAAGGCCACTTCGACGATCCAGATGCTGAGGTCCGCTGAAGGCGGCGTGGCAACGAGATCCACAACTGCGGAGCCGCCGACGCCGATGCTGGCCGGATCCGGGTCCATCGCCAAGCTGCCGGGGGTACCGCCTGCCTGTGCGCCGCTGGCGCCGGCGATCCAGAGGACGCCCGCAGCCAGAGCGAGAAGCGCAAGGGCAAGCGGTGTCCTCCGTGGGATTGCCTTCGTGTAGCTCATTCCTGTGCCTCCTGTTCGGGCAACTCGTGTCGCGGGAGGATCGGCCCGGCCACGGTCTGTTTGCTTCAGTTGCGGGTTTTGCGCCAAAAGGACTCCCGTCCAGCTGGGTAGCTGAACACGTTCCTCGTATGGCTTGCTGAGGACGAAGTTTATCAAATGAACGTGCCAATGCAATAGCGGAACACGCCTAATTCACAGGTTTTAAACAAGATAGCGGAATCGGGGTGAAATGCATGAGGGGCTCCGTCTTTCAACGGAGCCCCTCATGTTACCTACTGCTTAACAGTAAGAGAGTCTAGTTCTCGCGGCGAGCGCGGGAGAGCGTCCAGGCGCCGGCGGCCACGATGGCCATGCCAGAGATCGCCAGGAGCCACGTGAGGCTGCTCGTGCCGCTGTCCGTCGGACCACCAAGGTTACCGCCGCCAGCCGGCTGAACCTTCGTGGGCGTCGGGCTGGCGGTTACGGGGCCAGCGCTCGGGGTCGGGCTGGCCGTGACGACTGCGGCTACGCAGACCTGGTCGCCGGAAGAGCTCGGCGCAAGTGCGTTGCCGTTCGCGTCGTCCATGCGGCCAACTGTGATGCCTACATTGCTGCAGGTCCCAGCGGCACCGGACGGCGTGAAGGTGCACGTACCGATTACTACGTCGCCGGTCAGACCGGCCGGGTCACCCGTGGCGCCGCCGAAGCGGACGATGCCGCTGGTGCCACCCGGGTTAACCGTGAGGCTACCGGACGGGTTGGAGCTGCAGGTCGGGTTGCCGGTGTAGGCCAACGGGTCGAACGTCAGGTCGATCGTCCAGTTGCCGATACCAGCGCCAGCACCTGCTGTCGCGTTAACCGTCACGGTTGAGGTACCACCAGCTGCTGCTTCGGTGGCGCTCGCCGACACGGAGCCGGCAGCAAAGGCTGAGCTTGAGAACAGCAGGAACGCCGCCATTGCGACAGCGATACCAGCCGTTACCATGCTCAGACCGAGCGTGCTTTGCTTGGTCATTACTGATCCTCCTCCTTCGTTGGACTTGTTTGCTTTGCTAACTAGTTTGCTGTCCGGGGGAGGCAGACGCTAGGCCTGCCTCCCCCGAAAAATCGCTGTTTAGGGCCCTGTCACCTCGACATCGGAACCGATGGCGGCGCAGTCACCCGTCTGGCTGAGAGCGCTCTGGCTCAGGACGTTCCGGAGAACAGCCTGGCTGTCGCGGGTGGTGATGTCACCATCGCAATCCCAATCGCCCCACTTCGTACCGTCGCTACCAGCCACCGTGATGGCAGTACCGAGAGCGAAGCAAGGAGCATCCTGGGACAGGGCAGGCTGGTCCAGCACGCGCCGGAGAAGAGCCTGGCTGTCGCGAGTAGTCACGTCACCGTCGCAGTCTGAGTCGCCCCAGATGAGATCCAGTGCAGTCGAAACACAGTTCGGGTCAGCGCCGTCGATCAGGAAGTCGCCGTCGTTGTCCACACCGTCGCTGCAGGTAGCGTCACCAGGGGGACCTTCCTGTTCCTGGCACTCAGAGTCGGCTGCGTCGGTGTCGCCGTCGCCGTCGTTGTCGTCGCCGTCGGAGCAGCTAGCATCGCCAGCCGGACCTTCGGAGTCGCACGCGTCGCCGACGCC
>JANLRX010000289.1:0-4198 GCA_031362025.1 Chloroflexota bacterium | reverse complement strand
CACTCGGCCGCTGGAACCGCCGCTTCTGCTGCACGTAGATCTCCCCGCGCCCGTCCGACGGGCCGCGACCGGAGGCGACGCGTCGCTCCAGTCGCTCTCGCGCATGCTTGACGGCGGCGGTCACCTCGACGCAGGCGAACTGTGCACCGGTCTCGCGAGCGAGGCGCATCGCTGTCTTGCGCTGGTCGCGCCGCAGGAAGGCCGCGTCCAGAACCACCGATTGGCCGCGCATCAAGCGTTCGCGCGCCTCCTCGAACAGCGCCTCGTATGTCCGCTGAGTCATGTCTTGGGAGTACACCCCGGCGCGGTACTCCTCGGGGGCTCGCGCGTCCGGCTTCATCCCGGCCAGCTGCTTCCGCACGATGTCTGAGGCGATGACCTCCGCGCGCAGCGGCTTGGCCAACTCGCGGGCCACCGTGGACTTGCCGGTGCCGGTCAGCCCGCACGTGATGATGAGCATCGCCGGCGGCAGCGTCTTCGCGTACTCGCACGCCAGGTCGAAGTAGCGGCACGCCCGCTTCGCTGCGGCACGTTTCTCCTTCTCCGGTACTGACGGTATGTCCAACAGGAAGTTCTCGACCTTCCCGCGGACGCAGGCGCTGTAGTAAGCGTAGAACGGAAGCACTTCTCTCAGGTCCGCGTCGTGCGCTAGCTCAAGGTATCGCTTGACGAACGCCTCCGCGAGGTCCGACCGGTCGCGGTACTCAAGGTCCATTTGCAGGAAGCCGACGTCGCGGGCCACGTCCAGCACGCTGATGCGCTTGTTGAACTCCACCGCGTCCATGATGCAGACGCCGTTCTCGACGCAGATGGCATCGGACCGCAGGTCGGCGTGCGTCTGGACGATGCGAAGGTCCGAGACCCGGCGCTCCAACACCTCCGCCTTGCGAGCGAAGAACGCCTCTGCGTAGGCCAGACAGATCGTGTGCTGCTCCGCCGTCAGTGTCCTGCCTACGTATGGCGTCCACTGCTGCACGTTCTCGCGATGGTTGTAGCGGATCGCCCAGTCGCCGTAGCGGGCCATCGCCGCGCTGCGCCGCGCCGTCCGTTCGTGGAAGGGCACCAGCGCCTCGGCCACGCGCTTCACCATGGCCGGCTTTGCCTCACCGCGCTCGATCAGGCGGTTCAGCATCCGCTCCTCGGGCAGCCGGCGCATCCACACGGTGTACTCCACGATCTGCCCGCGCTTGCCGTTGACGACGTGGAGCCCACCGTCCAAACGTATAGGGACGACGCCCAGGTACGTCTCATCGCAGAGGAGCGAGTTCAGTTCCACCTCGCGCTGGCAGTAGTACCGGCGCTTTCCGAGGGTCGAATAGTTAAGGAAGCCGAAGTCTACCGGTTTCTTGATCTTGTAGGCGTGCTCATCGGTCAGAAAGACGTACGAAATGTGGGTCTGGATGAGCTCGATGCGCCGAGTCGGATGAGGATAGGCGGCAGGGTCGAGGAGCGCCTGGACTAGCGGCGGAAGATCGGACGCGGGCACGGCTCATAGCGTATTTGGTTAAGAGTTGGGGGTCGATAGGCGGACCCCGCGACAAATTTCTGCGCCTGTTGTAGTCTACGGGTTACAGAAACCACGCCCGCCGCCCACCGCCAGTGCGGGCGCCAGTCAATGGGAGGATTTACGCCCATGGTTGGATCACATTTGGACCGTCTAAAGTCGGGGTCATATGACCCCGACTTTTTGATTCCCACAGCAGAGGAGGCATTGGATGCGAGCTGAGATCCGGACCGCCATCAAGGAGATTCGCAGCGATAGCCAGAGCAGCGCCCGCCGACTCGCCCTCACCGCGCTCGAAGCGCTGAAGAGCGTCGGGCCGGAGTGCGACGGCGAGGAGCTTCGGGACACCTGTCGCCACCTAGCCCTGGCCCGGCCGATGAACGCGACCGTGGAGAACGCGGTCGCCTGGGCCTGGTCCCGCTACCTCATCACGAACGACTGTGTGAAGGCCGTGGACGAAACGATCGAAGCGATCGAGACGGCGCCCGAGGAGATGAGCATCGCCGCCCGCAAGGCGATCCCCACGGGCACGGTGATGACGCACAGCTACTCCTCCACGATCATCGAGCTGCTGGAGCGCGTGAAGCCCCGCCGGGTGATCGTCACGGAGGCGCGGCCGTTCGGAGACGGCGTGCGCGTGGCGAAGAAGCTCGTGCACGCGGGCATCTCGACGACGCTGATCACTGAGGCCCAGATGGCGCTCTTCGTGCACGAGGCGGACGCTGTCGTCGTCGGTGCGGACACGATCCTCCCTGAAGGCGACTTCATCAACAAGATCGGCACGCGGCTCCTCGCCCTTGCTGCCCGGGACGCCGAGGTGCCGTTCTACTCCGCCGCCGAAACACTGAAGGTCGCCGCGCCGTCGGAACCGCTGCCGTTCGCGCCGGAAGAAGGCAAGTCGAAGGAGATCTGCTCCGAGAAATGGCTTGAGGTCCGGAACGTTTACTACGAAGTCACGCCGGCGCGCCTGGTTACCTCCTATATCTCGGAGCACGGCCTGCTTGACCCCGCTGACGTCACGCGCTTCAGCAACGAAGCGGAGAAGCGCTGGCAGGCCCTGATGAACTCGCACGAGATGTAGGTTCCGGCCCGGCGCTCGACCCTGACGGCGGTCTCTCCTACAATAGCCGTACGTGTCCGCTCACCGGCGGGCAACTTTATACGAGAGCCAGGGGTCAACCTTGTCATACCAGAAGGACTACTACGCAATCCTCCAGGTGTCGCGGAATGCGAGCCAGGAGGAGATCGAACGGGCTTACCAGCGCCTTTCCGCGCTTTATGACCCGAAGACGAGCCAGAAGAACCGTGCGGCCCAGCGTCACGCCGATATCCAGGAGGCGTACAGCGTGCTCAGCAGCCGCGGCGCCCGCCGGGAGCACGACAAGACGCTAACGAAATCCCTTGCGGCTGCCGGGTCGATGTCTCCGTCAGACGTCATCTCGAACCGGTTCATTCTGCTGAGCGCGGGGATAATCATCATCAGTATCGGGGTGATCCTGGTGGCCGTGCTGGCGCTTGCCGGCGGCGGCGACGACGATGATGCAGCCTCGCCGACGCCTCTCACCACCGGCCCGACGGCCAGCGCGCCGCCAACGCCGCTGCCGACGCCGACCGGACCGACCCCGACCGCGGCTCCTGCAACGCCGCCGGAAATCAGCGGTGAGCCGATCACGACGGACTCAGGGCTGCAGTACATCGAGATCATCCCCGGCACCGGACCCACCCCGGCAGTCACGGACCGCGTCCTCATCCACTACAGCGGGTGGCTGGCCCCGGACGGCCCGAAGTTCGACGCGAGCGTTGACCGGGGCACGCCGTACGAATCCACCCCTGGAGGGTTCATCGCCGGATTCACCGAGGGGCTTCTGCTGATGAAGGAAGGCGGCACCAGCCGGTTCATCATCCCGGCCGCGCTCGGATACGGTGAGGCCGGTTCGGGTGCATCGATCCCGCCGAACTCTGACCTGATCTTCGACGTCACGCTGCTCACGGTCTCGCCGGTCGTCACGCCAGCCCCGACGGCTACGGCTGCGGCGACACCGACGCCCGCCGGAAGCGCGACCGCCACGGCGACACCTTAAGAGGAATATCAGATGACAAGCGAAGGACTACAGATCGAAGACGCGGTGGTCGGCACCGGCGATGAGGCCGTGGTCGGTAAGCGGGTCAGCGTGCACTACACGGGCACGCTGCTCGACGGCAAGAAGTTCGACAGCTCGCGGGACCGCGGCCAGCCGTTCCAGTTCAACCTGGGTGCAGGCGAGGTGATCCGTGGCTGGGACCAGGGCGTCGCCGGGATGAAGGTGGGCGGCCAGCGCAAGCTGACGATCCCGCCGGAACTCGGCTATGGCTCCCGCGGCGCCGGCGGAGCCATCCCGCCCAACGCCACGCTGCTGTTCGACGTGGAGCTCCTCGGCGTAGGCTAGCCAGACAAAGGCCCGAACTTAGTACCGCCGACCTGTCATCCTGCGCGCCACGTGGCCTGATCGCGGGAACCATGCTGCGACGCGCAGGATCTGAGGCGGGGCATTGCCCGCCGCGAGCGCCCTCTTGTGGCCACCCTCGTGCCGACCCGCGGTACTAGCGCGCCCGGCTGTCCACCAGCGACCCGGACACCAGTTCCTCGAAGCGCTCGATCGCCGGGCTTGCCGGCGCGTCGATGTCCCGCACGCGGCTGCGGTCCGCCAGATAGCG
>JANLRX010000285.1:0-1981 GCA_031362025.1 Chloroflexota bacterium | reverse complement strand
ACCAGCCGAGGCCCATACCGAGCTCTAACCGCCCGCCGGAGAGCGCGTCGATCGAAGCCGCGCGCTTGCCGAGCAGGATCGCGTTGTAGAACGGCATGTCGAGGACGCTAGTGCCGATGCGGATCTTGCTGGTGTGCGCCGCCGCCCAGGTGAGCGCGTCCAGCGGCTCGTAGACGATCTTGTAGGCGTCTGGGAGCATGCCGTCGGGGCTGGCGGCGTACGGGGTCTTGGGCTTCACGGGGAAGAGCAGGCGGTCAGTCACCCAGAGGCTGTCGAAGCCTTGCTTCTCGGCCTCCTGGGCCACCTTCTTGATGTTCTCCGCGTTCGCGGCCTTGCCCATCTGCGGTAGGAAATATCCGAGCTTCATGCAATTCTCCTTCTGAACAAAGGCTTACGATTCGTAAGCCGCCAAGACGTGATGCTACAGGGAGCCGCCAGCGGTGTCAAACTGTCGAAACTGCGAAACGAACTTCGCGCCGGTGCTATGATCGAATCGATGCGAGAGATACACGTCGACGCGATCCGGGACACCGTGCGCACGCTGTGCAAGGACGCCGCGTGCCTGCTGCCGGAGGACGTCGTCGGCGCGCTCCAGACTGCCCGGCAGCGCGAGCAGTCGCCTGTGGCGATCAAGGTCATCGACCAGATCCTGCTGAACGCGGACCTGGCTCGCGAGGAGATGCTTCCGCTCTGCCAGGACACCGGTACAACGGTTCTCTTCCTGGACATCGGCCAGAACGTGCACATCGTGGGCGGAGACCTCAAGACCGCGCTCACTGAGGGTGTAAGCCAGGGGTACCGCGAGGGATACCTGCGGGCTTCGATCGTGGACAAGCCGTTCTCGGCGCGCACGAACACCAAGGACAACACCCCGCCGATCGTGCACACGGAGATCGTGCCAGGCGACGCTCTGCGAATTCAGCTCATGCCCAAGGGCGGCGGCTGCGAGAACATGAGCCGGTTCACGATCATGCTCCCGTCCGCCGGCAAGAAGGGGATCACGGAGTTCGTCTGCCGGACTGTGGACGAGTCCGGCGGCAACCCCTGCCCGCCGATCATCGTCGGCCTCGGCGTCGGCGGGACGGCTGAGCACGCGATGTACATGGCCAAGCGCTCGCTCACCCGCAAGATCGGCGAGCTGAACCCCGATCCCGAAGAAGCTGGGTTCGAGGCGCAGATCCTCGATGCGGTGAACGCACTCGGGGTGGGCGCACAGGCCGTTGGCGGCACGCAGACAGCGCTGGGCGTGCACATGATGACGCACCCGACGCACATCGCCTCGCTGCCAGTGGCGGTGAACCTGCAGTGCCACTCCGCGCGGCTCAAAGAAGCGACGCTGTGACGGCCCGCTGATGGCCGAGCACCACCTCACCCTTCCTCTCTCCGACTCCGATGTTGAGATGCTCCGCACGAGCGACTATGTCTACCTCACCGGCGACCTGCTGACGGCCCGCGACGCCGCGCACAAGCGCATGATGGAGGCGCTGGCCAGGAGCGAGACGCTTCCGGTGGACCTGCGAGGCCAGATGCTGTACTACGTGGGGCCAACGCCGGCGAGGCCCGGCGAGATCATCGGCTCTGCGGGGCCGACGACGGCCGAGCGCATGGACCCGTTCACGATCCCGCTGCTTGATGCTGGGCTCCGCGGGGCAATCGGCAAGGGCGGGCGGAGCCCGGAGGTGGCGCAGGCCTTCGCAGCGCACCGAGCGGTGTACTTCATCGCCGTTGGCGGGGCGGGAGCACTGTTGTCGCGGCAGATCAGGTCTGTCGAGGTTGTGGCGTACGAGGAGTTGGGCACGGAGGCGATGCGGAAGATGGTGGTGGAGGAGTTCCCGGTGGTCGTCTGCAACGACGTGCATGGCGGGGACTTGCTGCAGGCCGGCAAGGACCAGTGGCGGCGGCCGGTCTCCTAGGGCATCGGTCAATACGCTAGGAACGCGGCTCTTTGTCGCGGCCGATGCCGAGCTTGCCGAAGACCCAG
>JANLRX010000267.1:0-3179 GCA_031362025.1 Chloroflexota bacterium | reverse complement strand
TCCCGCGCGACGATCGCCAGCTCGAAACGGCGAGGGTGCGTCGCGATCTTCTTCGGGTCGATGTTGCTGACGCGGCTGTAGATGCTCTGCGCCATGAAGCGAATCGCCACCCGCCAGTCCAACGCCGGATCAGCCTCCGGCGCGAGGCCGTGGTCCGTGCAGAAGAACGTGGCCGTGCGATCGATGTCGGAGTCGAGTCGAGTGGAGACGATGCGATGAACGGCGCGCTGCGTTTCCTGGTCTGGCGCCGGCGCTTCGAAGAGCAGCGAGCGCTTGACGACGCCAAGCAGGCTTGTGTCGGGAATGCCGGAGTCCATCAGCATGTTCAGGCGGCGCTGCTGGGCCAGGAACAGCGACAGCAGCAGCGTCTCGTCTGCGTTCAGCGGTAGGCCGCGCGGCAGCAGATCGATGACGGCCCCCGACCAGTTTCTGACGATCCGGTCCAGTTCATCGCCGCGGCGCTGGATGCGGCGGAGCTGTCGTTCGTTCGTCGGTATGTAAATTTCGTCTAGTTCACGAAGCACTTGCGTTCCCTCAGTTCTCAAGCCGGGCCGTTCATTCGACCCTCACTAGGTATGAGGTGAAGCCGAAAAGGGACGTTACCCACTCCTCGACCGGTGTCAGTAAACGTTGCGTTTAAGCTCGGTAGACGGTTATTCACCCGCTGATAGAATGTGCGGCACGGGCGCTTCCGCGTCCCGCTAGAAGGAGACCCCGAAATGGCTGAAGACATGCGTTTTCCAGAGGGATTCCACTGGGGGACCGCCACCTCCTCCCACCAGGTGGAAGGGAACAACCGGAACAACCACTGGTGGCCTTGGGAACTGATCCCGGGGAACGTTAAAGACGCCACCACGTCCGGCATCGCTTGCGATCACTACAACCGCTTCGACGAAGACTTCAAGATGTCGAAGGAGTTCGGCCACAACTCCCATCGCTTCTCGATCGAATGGAGCCGGATCGAGCCGGAAGAGGGCCGCTGGGACGAGAAGGAAGTCGAGCACTACCGCCGCGTGATCGAGTCGCTGCACAACCACGGCCTGACGCCCTTCGTGACCCTCCACCACTTCACCAACCCGATCTGGTTCGACGAGATGGGAGGTTGGACCAGCGACCGCGGACCCGAACTGCTGGGCAGGTACGCGGGCTACATGGCGAAGCAGATGGGTGACTCCGTGCCGTTCTGGCTGACGATCAACGAACCGCCCGTGCTTCCCATGGCGAGCTATATCGCCGCCGTCCACCCGCCGGCGGTCCGCGACATGGGCATGGCGATGGCGGCGATGCGGAACATCCTGAAGTCGCTGGGCACGATGCACAACGCCGTCCGCGAGAACGCCCCTCACAACCCGAAGATCGGGCCTGTGATCAACATGACGTATTCGATGCCCTTGACGGACTCGGATGAGGACAAGCACGCCGCGAAGCTGCTGGACCAGTACTGGAACGGCTTCTGGCTGGACGGCCTGGCCACTGGCATCATGGGGCCGCCGGCCGGTGACGGCGAAGAGATCCCCGGCCTCAAGGGCGCCTGGGACATCATCGGGCTGAACTACTACTCCCGGTCCGTTGTGAAGCACTCACAGGGCATCATGGGGATGCGCCAGGTCGCGCCGCCGGAAGACGCGGAGTGCAGCACGATGGGCTGGCAGGTCTACCCCGAAGGCTTCTACCAGTGCATGAAGCGCCTCGGGCAATACGGCCTGCCGGTGTACATAACGGAGAACGGCATCGGCACTGACGACGACGACCAGCGGATCAGCTACCTTGTCCGGCACTTCGCCCAGGTGAAGCGCGCGCTCGACGAAGGCGTCGACATCCGCAGCTACCTCCACTGGTGCCAGCAGGACAACTTCGAGTGGGCGGAAGGCTACCGCCAGAAGTTTGGCCTGTTCGAGACGGAAGAGGGCACCCTGAACCGCATCCCGAAGGAGAGCGCGCACTTCTTCAAGGACGTCGCCGAGAACAACCGCGTGCCAGCGGCGCTCGTCGCGAAGTACGTGAAGTAGTGCGGATGCGGAGTTGGTGGTTCGCGGTCCTGGCGGGTGTGCTGCTCGTGGCCGCGTGTGGCGGTGACGACGACGGCGGAACCGGCGGCGAAACGCCCGAACCCACCGTCGGCGGCATGATCATCGCCAGCGACAGCTTCCAGGAGGGAAGCGGCCTCCCGGACACCTACGGCTGTGTCGGCGACGACCAGTCGCCACCTCTGTCGTGGCTCCAGTCGCCCGAAGACGCCGTCTCCTTCGCGCTGGTGATGGACGACCCGGACGCCGGCGGCTTCGTCCACTGGCTCGTCTACGACATCCCCGCCGACGCCACCGATCTTCCGATAGACCTGCCCGACGGCGAGGAGCTGGACAACGGCTCCAAGCAGGGCAAGAACGGCTTTGGGGACGTGGGCTACGGCGGCCCGTGCCCACCGGTAGGCGAGACCCACACGTACCGCTTCCGGGTGTTCGCCCTCGATGCTGAGACGGGCGTCCCGGCCGGCGCCACCTGGGACGAAGTGGAACTCGCGATCGAAGGCCACGTGCTAGACGAAGGTCAGGTCACGGCGACGTACGGCCGTTAAACACCCTGCGGGTTGCGGACGCAGGCGATCGAGCAGTCGGAGCCGTGGATCTTCTGCGCCTCGGCGATCGCCTCTTCCACGGTGCGCGTGCGGATGTAGCCGAGATGCGCGGGAATGGCCGGATCGACGGCACCGGCGACGAAGACGCGGCCTGCGTGACGGAGGCGCTTGAGCGGGTGCGTGGCGAGGATGCCGTGCACCGGGTGGAAGGCATAACCGAACCGGTACTGCTCGATGTAGTCGGCGCGGGTGGCGAACTCGTCCCCAAAGCGCTCGGTGATGCGGTATGGGTCCTTCTCCACGGGCAGAACGCGTTCCCAGACCTCCTTGTACGACGGGTGGTGTTCCATGTCCCACTGCTCCGGGCACGGCGTCGCGATGATCACGGAGCAGCCCGGCTTGCCCACCGCCTCAATGTACCCGCCCAGGTAGCCGAGCGCGGATAGGATAAGCGTGAGCAGCGGGTTCATCTTCGTGAAAGTGGCGTACGCGCTCCAGTCCGGCACGCCGTAGATCACGACATCTGCCGGCCCGCCTTGCTCGCGGCGGGGCTTGTGGACGGCGCCCTGCGCTTCCATGGCTGCGGCGCGGCCCGCGAAGGCGA
>JANLRX010000221.1:0-2065 GCA_031362025.1 Chloroflexota bacterium | reverse complement strand
GTCGACAGCCCCGCCCTAACCCGTAGGGGCGCGGCACCCTACCCTCACACAAACGCGCCGCCGGGCATGTGCCGCGCCCAACAACACCGCGCCAACGGAGAGAACACCCCGACCCGCTCATCCTGCCTGCCCGCCACGGAGGGAGGCATTCGAAGGAGAGCGGAGCACCACTCTCCCAAACCACCACCCAAGCCCATTCGCTTATTCGTTGCGCCGCACCTGTCCGCTGCAGGAAGAGGCAATTCGCTGTGAGCCAACGCCCCGCGCACTAAACCGCTCGCTACTGGCTACTGGTTACTTGCTACTGGCTACTCCCCCCGGTATCCTCCCTCCCATGCTGCCCCTCGAAGACCCCGTCGTCCGCGCCCTCCTCGACGCCCCCAACCTCGCACGCCTCGCCTACATCGGCCTCGACGGACGCCCGCGCGTAGTCCCCATCTGGTTCGCCGAGATCCACGGCGACATCATCATGGTCACCGGCCCCAAAGCCGAGAAGGCCCGCTCCCTCGCCGCCAACCCCGCCGTCGCCATCACGATCGACTCCGCCACACCCCCGTACAAGGTCCTCCTCATCGACGGCGACGCCGCCCTCGAGCACGTCGAAGGCATGGCCCCCGAATATCGCCCGATCGTCGAACGCTACCTCGGCCCCGCCGCCGACGCCTACCTCGGCCAGCTCCTCCCGCGAGTCAAGCGCCAGGTCCGCATCCGCATCACCCCCAACTCCCACCGCATCTTCGACTTCGTAAAGCGCTACCCCAAAAGCCTTAGTTAACCCACGGGCCTTCGGCGAATCCGTAGGGGCGCAGCCTTCTCCTCACCGCCTGCCATACCTCAGCAGCTGCCAGCAGCTCTCCGGCTCAATGCTCCATCCGGTCCGTGCTGCGCCCGACAACGCCTCGCCGGACCCACCAGACCCGTCCCCATATAGCCGATGCCGTCACTCCAAAGGGGTGAGGGATCCACCGCCACGCACGTCACCCACATCCCGCCCTCTAGCTACTTGCTACTTGCTCCTGGCTACTCCTCCTACAACCCCAACCCCACCCAATTCGTAAACGCCTTCCCAATCACGACCAGCAGGATCACGCGGATCGTCTTCCCGATCGCCACCGCTACCAGGAACCGCCAGAAGTTCATCCGCACCGCGCCCGCCGTGATCCCTGCGAACTCGAACAACGGGTTCGGGATCGCCGATAAGACCAGCAGCGTCATGAACCCGTAGTGCGCCATCAGCCAGTCCACCCATGCCGCCCCGCGGGACATCAGCTTCGACCAGCGGCCCGTCATCGGCTGGTCCCGCTCCTCCGCGATCCCGCGCCCCAGCGCCCCGATTCCGTACGCCGTCGTCTCCGCCAGCGTCATCCCGCTCGCTCCCGCGATCACCACTCCCGGCGCGAACAACTTGTCCGAACCCGCGATGATCAACGCCTGACCCGCTGCGCTCAGCCCCGGGACCGGGATGAACGCCGTTGCGTTGGCCATAAAGTTCGCCAGGAAGATGCCCACGTACCCGTAGCGTTTGAAGTCCTCCTCCGTCACCCAGTCCGTCACGAACGGGATGATCGTCGCCGCGAACACCAGCACCATGAACGTCGCGACGAGCCCGATCAGCACCCGCCTCGGGATCTTCTCGATCGGAATCCACGACGGCATGTCGAGGACAATCCGGCGCCGTGCCTGCGGAACCGCCGACTCGTCCAGCGTGTGCGGCGGCGGTCGTAGCGCGTCCTCAGTCATGCATCCAGTATATTGCCGCAACCCAAAGAGCCAGAAAGTATCGGGGGTTTGGGGGGTGCGCCCCCCAACGGGTACGCAGAGGGCAGAGCCCTCGCCGGGGCGGGGCGAGGGGCCGAAGCGAGCCGCTATACTCCACCCCATGCCTGCCCATCGCTTTCCCAACGCCGCCGTCGCGCGTTGCTGTTCGCGCATCGCTTCCGCCATTGAGGCGTGATCGGCTTCGGTCAATTCATAGTGAATCTGCATCTTCGGCATGCCGAGCCAATCCTTTTCAGTTTCAGAAAACGTCACGCAATCTTCAAAGCGAATTTCTTTGCGGCTCGAC
>JANLRX010000211.1:0-2761 GCA_031362025.1 Chloroflexota bacterium | reverse complement strand
CTCGCTGCCGTGCATCCCGGCGCGCCATGACATCCTCTGCGGGGCGCTGGACTTCCTGTGGAAGCCATGGGGCTCGATCGAGGTCTGGGAGGACGCCCTCACCTGGTACCTCCAGGAGAAGGACGTCACGACGATGCTCATCTCGGACCACCCGCACCTCTTCGAGTTGGGTGGCGAGAACTACCACACCGACTTCATGGCCTGGGATTACCTGCGCGGCCACGAGAGCGACCCCTGGACGACGCGTCCGGACCCGTCCTGGATCGGCGCGCCTCTGATGGGACGCCGCTTCTCTCCGTACGACAACTCGCGCGGCTACTTCCGGGGCGAGGAAGACTTCCCCGGTCCGCGAACGATGGCTGCCGCGGCGCGCTGGCTCGATACGGACGCGAGCGCAGCGGAGCGGTTCTTTCTCTTCATCGATGAGTTCGACCCACACGAGCCGTTCGACACTCCGGAGCGGTACGCTTCGATGTACGACGACACGTGGGAAGGGCCACACCTGATCTGGCCTCCATACATGAAGGGCGCGCTCGAGCAGGGTGTCCTCACCGAGCGCCAGGGCCACCAGGTGCGCGCGCAGTACGGCGCCAAGCTCACGATGATCGATGCTTGGTTCGGTCGCGTGATGGAGGCGATCGACCGTCGGAACCTCTGGGAGGACACTGCTGTCTTCGTGCTGACGGACCACGGCCACTACCTGGGCGAGAAGGACATCTGGGGGAAACCCGGCGTCCCGGTCTACGAGCCGCTGGGCCACATTCCGCTGATGGTCGCGTGGCCGGGCATCGCCGCGGGGGCCAACGAAGCCCTGACCACGAGCGTAGACATCTTCGCGACGCTGGCCGAGATCTTCGGGGTGCAGCCGCAGCACCGGACGCACGGCCGGTCGCTCGCGCCCGTGGTCCGCGGCGAGGCCGACCGCGTTCGAGAGTATGCGCTGGCCGGTGTCTGGGGCCGCGAAGTACACGTGATCCAGGCGAACGAGAAGTACGCCCGCGCGCCAGTCGCCAAGAACGAACCGCTCTCAATGTGGTCGAACCGCTGGTCAACGATGCCGATCGCTGGTCTCCACCGGCTTCGGCTCCCCCGGCCCGATGACCGCGCGTACCTCGACAAGATGCCGGGATCGACCGTGCCCGTGATCCGCCAGCCGTTCCGCGCCGGCGACCTGCTGCCGTTCTGGGCGATGGGCCAGTTCACCGGCAACCACCTCTACGACCTGCGTAACGACCCGTCCGAGGACGAAAACCGGGCGGGCTCCCGCAGCGAGAAGGCCGCCGCCGACGTGCTCTTCCAGGCACTCCGTGAGGTAGATGCGCCAGACGATCAATTCGCGCGCTTGGGGTTGGCGTAGCTAGTCACCTACCGAAGCGCCGATGGGATAGCAATCGATGCCCGTGAAGACATAGAGTTCGGCGGCGTGTTTCAAGAGCCCCAGCGCATCCCCAAGATCAACCGCCCCGTCACAGAAGATGTCGCCGTAGATAACCTCACCGCCAAGACGATGTTCTGACCCCACATTCGGGCATGGCTCGATTTGCGAGAGGGCTGGCAGACCGAGAATAAAGACTAGCAAGGCCACGGCGTCATCAGGGTGTATGTTGTCGTCGCAGTTTGAGTCTCCCCAACGTGTATGGGTTGGAAGGGTCGGGGTGGCGGTGGGTGTCGATTCTGCGCTGGCCCGAGTTTTGGCGAGAGTGCCAGGCACAGTGGCGATGACCGCCATGAGGACAACCAGCGGGAGTAGTACCTTCATGTGCTTGAAGTTATTCTAGTCCCACCCAACTCGATCCCGGCGCTATAATCTTCCTCACTCATGCCTGAGGAGGTCGCCCGTGGAAGTCCCGCTGCTCATCAACGATTTCCTTCGCCGCGCTGCGAAGCTATACCCGGACAAGGTCGCCATTGTGGACGGCGATCTGCGCCTCACATATCGCGATTTCCAGATGCGGGTGAACCGGCTCGCGCACGCCCTCATCGCTCGTGGAGTGCAGAAGGGCGACCGTGTGTGCATCCTCAGCCCGAACTCGCACTTCTTCCTCGAGGCGTACTACGGCGTGACGCAGATCGGCGCGATCCTTGTGCCGCTGAACTTCCGTCTGACGGCCGCCGATCACGAGTACATCATCAACCACGCCGGCGTCCGCACCGTGCTCGTCGATCACGAGTACACGGGCATGGTGGACGAGATCCGGCCTAACCTGCGCACCGTTCAGGACTGGGTCGTCGCCGCCAACAACACCGAAGCGCCGGACGGCTGGGTGTCCTGGGAGCTGATGGTCTACGATCAGCCCTCAACGCCCTCGCCTCACCTTGAACAGGACGAGAACGACGTCACGTCGATCAACTACACCTCCGGAACGACGGCCCGGCCCAAGGGCGTGATGCTCACCCACCGCAACTGCTACATCAACGCTTACAACTTCATCGCGCACCTTGGCATCCGGCATGACGACGTGGAGCTGTGGACGCTGCCGATGTTCCACGCCAACGGCTGGGGCGGCCCCTTCGCGCTGACGGCGATGGGCGCAACGCACGTCGTCCTGCGCGCGGTCAACGGCCCCGACATCTTCCGCCTGATCGAAGAGGAGCGTGTGACGTTTGCCTGCATGGCACCGGCCGTCCTCAGCACGATCATCAACTACCCCGACGCGAAGAAGCACAAGATCACGACACGCCCGCGGTTCGTCGTCGCCGGTGCGCCGCCCCCCGCCGCGTTTATCGAGCGCCTGGAGAAGGACCTCGGGTGGCAGTTCAT
>JANLRX010000486.1:0-6929 GCA_031362025.1 Chloroflexota bacterium | reverse complement strand
TGCACATCACCGTGCCCGACGCCAACACCGGCGACGTGATCAGCGACCTGAACACCAAGCGCGCCCGCGTCCTCGGCATGACCCCCAGCGGCTCGATGACTACGATCGAAGCCCAAGCGCCGCTATCCGAAGTGCAGCACTACTCCGCCGACATGCGTTCCCTCACCCAGGGTCGCGGCTACTTCGAGCTGGAGTTCTCGCACTACGAAGAAGTCCCGGCGCACATGGCCCAAAAGGTGATCGAACAGGCGCAGAAGGATCGCGAAGCGGCCAAGGCCTAACCGTGGTGCAGATGCGCGAGGTCTGGGTCCGCGAGGCGTCCGCCTGGACAGAGCTCGCGGAGTTGATGGCGGATCCGCTCTACTGGGCGCCGCCCCGCATCGGCGACGGTCGGGCCGCGCTCGTCCTCCCCGGGCTCTTCGGCAACGACTGGTACCTCGGCCCGCTGCGATCCTGGCTCGATCGGTCGGGCTATCGTTCCGTCCGCTCCTCACTGTTCGTGAACGCCGGCTGCCCGGAGCGACTCACTCGCCGCATCGAAGCGCATCTTGCCCGCCGTCTCAAGTCCCCGGACCAGCGCGTGATCATCATCGGCCACAGCCGCGGCGGCTTGCTCGGCCGCACAATCGCCACGCGACTTCAGGATCGAGTCTCGCACCTCATCCTGCTCGGCTCACCAGTCGGTGGCATCACCAGTTGGGCGAAGGCGCGCGGCATCGCCGGCCCCACCACATCGCGCGTACAAGAGGCGAGCGACCAGGCCCGCCGCGTCCTCGACCCCGACTGCGACGTCCCGGACTGCGGCTGCCCCTTCCCGGAAGACTTCCTGAAGCCACTGCACCCAGACACGAAGGTCGTCTCGATCTTCAGCCCTACGGACCCGATCGTCCCCGCCCGGGCGTGCCGCGTCACCCGCGGCCGCAATATCGAAGTGTCCGGCAGTCACATCGGCCTCGCCTTCAACCGGGCTGTGTACCGGGAACTGGCGGAGGCGCTGCGGGATTAGTAGGCTACTGCTCGGCCATTAGCTGGTCATAGTCGGCATGAGTCCCGATCCAGAACCAAACGAGCGTCCCGTCGTCTCGCTGTCGTGCTAGAGCCCGCATTTTCTTACCGAAGCGGACGGAGAACACCTTGCCGTCGATCTGCCTCGTTTGAAGAAGAGGCTTGGGTGGTTAGGGTTTGTTGAGAACAGGGCGTACGCCTGACTTGCCTGGACCTGAGTCTGCGGAGGAAGTGCCTGGAGTAGTTCGCGAAAGCGCCGGCTGCGCCTACTTTTCAAAGTCGTCTGTGGTCAGTGGTTCTGTCCGGCCTGCAAGGTACTCGTCCTCGGCCTCCTCGCTGAGCCTCTTCAGAAGGCCCTGGGAGTTCGCAAACTTCTCATCCCAAGCGGAATCGTCCTCCAGCTCCTCGAGGATGATCGCGGCCATCCGCTCCTGATCGGCCTCGGGTAGCCTGGAAAGGGCGTCCATTGCTTCCTTCAATTTCGCGTTCATATCGCCATTTTACACCCGCTTACCCGCTACTCCCGGCGCGTAATCTCCGCGTCCACGATCTTCCACTGCCCGCCGACCTGCGACCAGCGAGCGTGCACCGTGAACGACTCCGGCCCGACGTACTTCACGTCGTACCAGAAGTCGTCACCCTCGCGGGTGTGACCCAACAGCTCGTAACCGTTGATCTGGAGCGCGACGCCGCCGCCCGCCTGCGCCTGTAGCTTCATCATCGGCTCCGGCTCGAGGTCATCCATGATCTTCGCGATGTCCATGCTCAGGATGGCCTTCGCGTGCGCTTCCACCACGTTATCGATTGCTGGTTGCTGGGTCATGTGTCCTCCCGTTCACCGGACGTAGGGGCGAGGCATGCCTCGCCCCTACGACCGATTTAGTTCGATGCTATCGAAGAGTGCACACAACCGCCACCACTAACAAGAGCGGGGCCTTTCGGCCCCGCTCCTGTCATGTCGCGTATTTCGGAACTCTACTCGAGGTTGATCGGCTCGTCCGCCAACGGGCTCAGCGTCCCATCCGCCTGAATCTCAACCGGCATCAGCGCCTGGACCGCGTAGTGGTCGTCCGCGCTAAGGTTGATGTCGATCCCGTCGAGAAGCAGCGTCGGGTGGAAGCCCTGGATGGACTCCGCCGCCGCGAGGATGCCCGCGCGGGTCATGTCGCCGTTCTCACAGGCGATCTCCAGCGTGTGCACCATGAACTCACCCAGGCCCTGACCGAACACGCTGAGCGAGCTGACCGTCGGACCGTCGAAGTCCTGCATGATTCGCGTGTGCTCAACGATCGCCGGGGTCGCCGCGTCGGCGATCGGGTCCAGGATGTAGTTCGTCGAGATGATGCCCTCGAGCTCGGCGAACCCGGCCTGGATCTGCGCCGGCTCCTGGCCGCCACCGATGAGCGCAGCAAGGTTGGTCGCCGCGTTCACATAGCTCTGGAAGATGGCCGGCGTATAGCCATTCGTGCTCGCCGCGGTGATCGCGCCCGCCGCAAATCGAGGCGTGGCCGCCAGGAACAGGACATCAGCCCCATCGTTTTCGATCGTCAGGATCTGGGACGAGACCTCCGTCGCGCTGGCCTCGTACGGCTGCCGGCTAACGATCTTGTCACCCAGGATTGCATCGAGGCCGGTCAGGTAGTCCTGCCCGAAGGCGTCGTTCTGGTAGAGAATGCCGACCTTGGCGTCGGGGAGGTTGTCCAGGATGTACTGGCCCTGGATCGTCCCGTCGCTGATGTAGTCCGGGATGTAGCCCGTCGTCCAGGGCCACTTCGCCGTGTCACCCCAGCCGGAGTACCCGGTCGCCACGTAGAGGTCCGGCACGCCGTCGGCCGTGTCGCCGTCGCCGTTCGGGTCGTTCAGGTAGTCCACGACCGCGAGGTGAGCGCCGGTGCCAAGCGCGCCGACGATCGCCGCCACTTCGTCTTGCTCGACGAGCTTCTTCATCTTGTCGAGCGAGACGGGGCCCTGGTACTGGTCGTCTTCGGCGATCAACTCGATGTTGCGGCCGCAGACGCCGCCGTCTTCCTCGTTGACCTTGTTGAAGTACGCCACCATCGCCGGGGTGACGACGCCGTAAGGCGTGCCGCCCGTGCCCGCCAGGTCGTTGGTCTGGCCAAGCGTGATCGTGTCGTCCGTGATACCGAAGTCCGTCAGCAACTCACCGGAGCCGCCCGTGTCAGTCTCTTCGCCACCCGTGGCCGTCGCTGTTGCTGCGCCGGTGTCCGTCGCGTCGTCGTCGTCGTCATCGTCCCCGCAGGCAGCAACCGCCGTGAAGACGAGAGCAACGAGCAGCAACGCTATAAAACGCCAGCCCTCCTTGAATGTACGCATAGATGTGCCTCCTTTCCCTTTGCCGTTAAACGTGTCTTCATTCGTACTAAGGAGCCGCCCTCTCCCGCAGCTCAGTCATTCGCGTAGAAATACGATCTGGGAGTTCTCTGAGACTTCTCAAGTGACGGCCAGGGCGAGTATGCCCAAGGCGGTTGATGAACCCCGCCATACCGTACGGCATCAGGATCATCACGAGGATCAGGATCAACCCGTATACGGTGGGCCAGAGCCTCGCTCCGTCCTGCTCGCCCAGAAACAGTGACCCGATGTCAGTCGACACATCAGGAAGCAGAACGACGACGAAGCCGCCGATAATCGCCCCCATGATCGAGCCGAGGCCACCGATCACGATCGCCGTGAGGAAGTTGATCGAAAGCGCTACAGCGATCGTCTGCGGCCCGACGTACCCAGACACCGCGAATACGTACAGCGCCCCCGCCACGCCCGCGTAGAAGGCGCTCATGCTGAATGCAAACACCTTGTACCGAGCCACGCTGACGCCCATCGCCTGCGCCGCCACTTCGCTCTCCCGCACAGCCACGAATGCGCGGCCCCATTTGCTGTTCGATATCGCCCACAGCCCCGCCGCCCCCAAGATGACAAGGAACATCGCGAGGAAGAAGAACCACTCGCTCCGTTCCAGGCCCAGGAAGTCGAGGAAGCCCGGAACGCCCGGCTGCGGCGCGCGAAGCCCGTTGCGTCCGCCCGTGTACTCGTCATAGTGCTCGAACACCGAAGGCGCGGCGATTATCAGCGCCAGCGTCGCCACCGCCAGGTACGGCCCCGTCAGCCGCAACGACGGTATGCCCACCAGCAACCCGACGAAGCCGGAAACACAACCGGCGGCCAGCATCGCCAGCCACCACGGCCACTGCCCGCCGTCCACGTACATGCCGATCTGCTCCACGTTGTCGCCGAGGATCGCCGCCGTGTACGCGCCGATCAGGACGAACGCGCCGTGCCCCAGCGAGATCTGGCCGCTCCACCCGGTGAGCAGGTTCAGCCCCAGCGCCACGAGAGCCCACGCCCCGATCGTGGTGAGCTGACCCGTCCGGTAAGTACCAACCTCGAACGGCATGTACCCGACGATCAGCAGGACGACCGCGATCGCCACCCAAATGCGGATCTTCGGCTGGCCGATCGGCGCGAACCGAATCGCCAGACCAGCGACGGCCGCCCACACCAGCATCTCCGTGAAGCTTTCGATGCCCGGAATGATGTTCGGCATCAGACTCTCCGAACCGCCTGGTGGCCGAACAGCCCTGTCGGCTTGATGAGCAGCACCGCGACAAGGATAAGCAGCGCCGCCGCCGAGGCCAGGTCCGGCCCGATGAAGATCGGTCCCAGCGCGAACGTGCGCACGATGTTATCAGTGATGCCGATCGCGATGCCTCCGACGATCGCGCCCGGCGGGCTATCGAGACCCCCAAGCACCGCCGCGGCGAATGCATACAGGATCACCCGGAACATCGTCGTGCCGTCCAGGAAAATGATCGGCGCGACGAGCATCCCGCCGACCGCGCCCGCCATCGACGCCAGCGCCCAGCCCAGCATCAGCATCCGCCCAACGTTGATGCCCATGAGGCGCGCCGCCACCTGGTTGTGCGCCGTCGCCCGCATCGCCAGCCCGAGCTTCGTGTGGTTAAAGAGGAAGTACAACGCCATCATCACTCCGCAGGCGATGATGATGATCGCGAACCTGTGCTGGCGTAACGTGAACAGCTCGAAGTCGAACGTGTCCAGTTCGCCCCCGATCGGCGTCGCCGGGAAGCTTTTCGGCAGCTCGCCCTGGCCCCAGATGAACAGCGCCAGCGAGTTAAAGATCGTGAACAGCCCCAGTGTGACGATGACGATGTTCAGCACCGGCGCGTTCTCCACCGGCCGGATCACCGTTAGCTCCACGAACGCACCCAGCGCCCCGGCCAGCGCCAGCACCAGGATGAACATGAAGATGTAGTCGACGTCCGCCTGCACAAGCGACCAACCCACGAACGTGACGAACAGTGCCATCTCACCCTGCGCGAAGTTGATGACGTCCGTCGACCGGTAGATCAGCACGATCGCCAGCGCCACGAGGCCGTAGATGCTGCCGGTCGCCACGCCGGCGACGACCTGGTCGAGGAAGAGCTTGGTGTTGTCCCAGATCTGCGGGGCGAGGAGAAGATCCATCGTTAGTACCCCAGGTACGAGCGTCGCACGTTCTCGTCCTCTCTGAGCCTGGCGCTCTCATCGGCGATGACCACGCGGCCCGTCTCCAGCACGTAGCCAAAGGCGGCCGCGTTCAGGGCCAGCGTCGCGTCCTGCTCGACAAGGAGGATCGTCACGCCCTCCTCGCGGTTGATCGTCTTGATGATCTGGAAGATGCCGCGCACGACCAGCGGCGCCAGCCCCAGCGATGGCTCGTC
Source organism: Chloroflexota bacterium (assembly GCA_031362025.1). Classification (GTDB taxonomy): domain Bacteria; phylum Chloroflexota; class Dehalococcoidia; order SM23-28-2; family RBG-16-64-32; genus DATKKM01. The sequence goes on along the minus strand of JANLRX010000486.1, from coordinate 1,185 downwards.
CAGCAGTAGCAGCCGCGGCCGGCTCATCAGTGCCCGGGCGATCGCGAGTTGCTGCTGCTCCCCGCCGGAGAGCGAGCCCGCTTTCTGCTCCCGCCGCTCCGCCAGGATCGGGAAGTACCCCATCACGCGCTCGAGGTCTGTCTTTACGGCGGCTTTGTCGTTGCGAGTGTACGCGCCCAGCCGCAGGTTCTCCATCACGGAAAGCTCCACGAACAGCTGGCGCCCCTCCGGCACGTGGGAGATGCCCATCGACACGATGTCCTCCGCCGAGCGCCGGTGGATCGGCTTGCCCATGAACTCGATCGTCCCGGACAGCGGCCGCAGGAGCCCCGAGATCACCTTGAGCGTCGTCGTCTTTCCCGCCCCGTTCGAGCCCAGCAGAGTCACGATCCCGCCCTCCGGCACGTCGATCGAGATCCCTTCCAGCGCCAGGATCGGGCCGTACGCCGCGTGCAGATCTCTAACCTTCAGCATCGTCGTCGTCCGGTCTCCCCAGGTATGCCTCGATCACCTTCGGGTTGTTCTGGATCTCCTCCGGCGTCCCCTCCGCGATCGTCCGCCCAAAGTCCAGAACCACCACGTGGTCCGAGATGCTCATCACCAGCGCCATGTGATGCTCCACCAGCAGCACCGTCACCCTCAGCTCGTCGCGGATCGACTTGATCAGCGTGCCCAGTGCCTTCAACTCGTCGTGGCTCAGACCAGCCGCCGGCTCGTCGAGCAGCACAAGCCCCGGCGACGATACGAGCGCGCGCGCCACGTCCACCCGCTTCTGCAGCCCGAACGATAGCGAACCCGCCGGCATGTCAGCGAACGGCGTCAGCCCGATGAAGTCGAGGATCTCGCTCGCCTGGTGCTTCAGGTGGCGCTCCTCGTGCGGGAGAGCCGGTAGCCCAAACCAGCCGCTGCGCCGGTGCAACCCGACGAGCAGGTTGTCCTGCACCGTCATCGTCTTGAAAAGCTCGGCGTGCTGGAAAGTGCGCCCGATGCCCGCGGAGATCACGGCGTCCGGGGCAAGCTTGAGGACATCGCGCTCGCCGTAAACGATATCGCCGGCGTCAGCGTCGTAGAAGCGGGAGATGCAGTTGAAAACGGTTGTCTTGCCGGCGCCGTTCGGACCGATGAGCCCAACGATCTGCCCCTCGCCAACGGAGAGAGAGACGCCATCGAGAGCGACGATGCCCC
>JANLRX010000484.1:0-6621 GCA_031362025.1 Chloroflexota bacterium | reverse complement strand
CGGGCAGAAGTCCAGACCGCCGCCGATGCCGTGAAAGTAGTCGGTATCCTGCACCACCGCGAACGTCATGCCGTCCGCGCCGGTGCCACCGCTGATGTTGTAATCGAACTCCGCGCGGAACCCACAGCCGGACTGCCGTTGTCCGTAGAACAAGCGGCCGCCCTGGTCAGGCACCACTGTCGTTAAGAAGAACTGATCCCCCTGGCCATCGTGGAACGCGTCACCGCCAACCACCCAGTCGTCCGTCTCGAAGTCCGAGAAGTCCTCCGAGACCACCGGCGCCAGGACCTCCTGCTGACAGGTGAAGTCCGGCGGGGGAGCCGTACCGCCGCTCGAAGACGGCGCTCCGGCCGCCCACAAGGTCAGGGTCAGGACGACAGCCAGCGCAATTGGAAAGACGGCGCGATTTTTCAGCATGGCGCGAGTCTATGACCCGCTCGCCCCGGCGTCAAACGCACTACAAAGCCTCTAGCACCCGCTCCGCCACGGCCCGCGTGAACCCCGGCGTCGCCGCGATCTCCTCCACGGTCGCTTCCTTAACGGCCTTCAGCGACCCGAACTTGCGGAGCAGCGCCTTCTTGCGCTTCGGCCCTACGCCTGCGACGTCATCTAGCGCTGAGCGGATGCCTGCCTTGGAGCGGACGTTGCGGTGGTAGGTGATGGCGAAGCGGTGGGCCTCATCGCGGATTCTCTGCACCAGGTACAGCGCTTGCGACGTGCGGTCCAAAACGATCGGCTCGCTCACGTCCTTCACGTACAGCTCCTCGAAGCGCTTGGCGAGTCCGGCCAGCGGGATGTGCCCAACGCCGAGGTTCCGCATCGCGTCGTGGGCTGCGGAGACCTGCCCCTTTCCACCGTCCACGATCACCAGGTCTGGTAGAGCGCCGAACGACTCGTCGTATTCGATGGGCATCTCGGGATCCGAGGTGGACTCGGATGTCCCGTTCCCCTCGGCCACAGGCGGCGTCATCTGCGCACCCGCATTCGGTTCGGATAGCTCGCGCTCCACCAGGGAGCGGTCCGTGTCGTGGCCGCCGCCTGTTTCGAGTGGAGCCGTCTCGTTCGCGCCCTCGCCCTCCGTCTCGCGGCGGTAGCGCCAGAATCGGCGCTTGAGGACCTCCTGCATACTGGCGAAGTCATTGGCGCCGCGCACGTTCTTGATGCGGAAACGCCGGTACTCACTCGACTTCGGGTTGCCGTCGACCACCACGACCATCGAACCCACGGACGACGTGCCCTGGATGTTCGAGATGTCGTAGCACTCGATGCGCTTCGGGAGAGTCGGCAGGTTCAGTTCGTCTTGCAGCTGCTGGAGCGCCTCTTCCTTCTTCCCGCGATCGGCCATCCACTTCGCGCGCGCCTGCTGCAGCGACTCCTTCGCGTTCTCCATCGCGCGCTGCACGAGCTGACGGCGCGCTCCCCGTGTCGGCGCAACCACCTCGACCATCGAGCCCCGCTTCTCGGTGAGCCACTGCTGGATCAGATCCATGTCGTCGATCACCTCGGGGAGCAGCACGCGCTTCGGCACAAACGGCGCTGATTCGTAGAACTGCTCGATGAAGCTCCGTAGCACCTCGGCGTCCGTCTCACCGGCCGCGCCGTCGAGCTGGAAGATGTCCCGGCCGATGAGCAGTCCTTTACGCAGGAAGAACACCTGCACCCAAGCCTCCTGTTCCTCCCGCGCCAGACCGAAGACGTCCATGTCCGTCCGGTCGCGCACTTCCATCACCTGGCGCTCCGTCGTGCGCTCGATCGCCTGCACCTGATCGCGGACGCGGGCTGCGCGCTCGTACTCCAGGTTCTCGGAGGCGCGCTGCATCTCGCGCTTGAGGTCGCGGGCGATCTCGTCGGTGCGACCCTCCAGGAACATGATCGTCTGGCCGATCACGCCGTCGTACTCGTCCTTAGTGCAGAGAGAAGCGCACGGGGCGATACAGCGGTGGATGAAGTACTCCAGGCACGGGCGCGGGTCCTTGCCGGTGATCTCCTTCGTGCACGACCGCCACGGGAAGAGCTTCTTCACGAGGTCGAGCGAGCGCCTCACCGACCCCGGTGACGCAAACGGCCCGAAGTACCGCGCCCCGTCCGCTTTCACGCGCCGGGTGATCTCAACCCGCGGCCACTGCTCTTGCAGGTCGATCTTGAGATAGGGGTAGTGCTTATCGTCCTTCAGCCGGACGTTGAAAAACGGCTGGTGCCGCTTGACGAGCGTCGCCTCCAGCAGCAGCGCCTCCTGCACCGTCTTCGTAAGGATGAACTCAATGTCGTCGATCAGCTCGACGAGACGCCGCGTCTTCGCCTCGAACGCGTGCGTCGAGCCAAAGTACGATCGCACGCGGCTGCGCAAGACAGCGGCCTTCCCGACGTAGATGATGGTGCCCTTAGCGTTCTTGAAGATGTACACACCGGGCTTCGCGGGAAGCGCTCTGAGCTGCGATTCGAACTTCTTCAGGGGCGGTTGTGGAGGCATTACCTCTATGTTAGCGCGAGCGCTGGACGCCGACGTGGCGGTAGTGGCGCGGCGCTGTGGAGGGGACTAGCCAGCCGAGACGGCAGCGTCGTCACGCTCAACCGTGGCCGCGGGAAGAGGGAGCGAGTACAGCACGTCCACGTGGTGGTGGTGAAACTCGAACGCCCAGTACAGCGCGACAGCCCGCTCATTCGACTGGTCGACATAGACCGCAACGGCCGCGACGCCACGCTCGCTCAGGTGCCGTAGCCCCTCGCCCAACAGATACCGGCCGAGCCCGCGGCCGTGGTACTCCGGCAGCGTGCCGATGATGTAAACCTCGCCCACGAAGCCCTCATCGCCGCGCTCTTCCACCTTCAGCCAGCAGAAGCCGGCCACCTCGCCATCGACTTCCAGAATCAGCAGGTCGTCCGCGCGGAACCACGGTTGGGCCATGCGCCCGTGCAGGTCTTCCAGCGTCCAGCTGCCATTCTCAGGGTGTCCCGCGAAGACGCGGTTGTTCATCGCCACCCACGTCTCGTCGTCCTGGCCGGGGCGGAACAAGCGGATGACGACACCTTCCGGCGTAGGCAGGATCGGCGGCGGACCCGGGTGACGGTGCATGTGCAGGAGCTTGCGCGTCGCCTCGAAGCGGAACTTGGTCGTGATTCCGCGGCTGCTCGGCGAGTCGTTGTAGGCCCATAGATCGAGCCGCTTGGCGCCTTCCGACTCGGCGTGCTGCATGACATAAGTCAGAAGCGTGCGCCCGACACCGGCGCGCCGGAACTCCGGGTGAACCACCATTTCGCAGGAAACACGGCGTTCGTCGCCGGTCCCATACGTCAGCGTGTGCGCGTAGCCGACGAGCGCACCGTCCTCGTACGCCATGAACCCGATCGCCAGGTCGTCGCCGTGCTGGAGGCGCAGGAATTTGTGTTCGCCGATCGGCTCGTGGTTATCGACGGCAGCCGCAGCCGCCATGAGCTCCTCGAGGTGCTCTACCTTCTCACCGGCGAGTTTGGAGATGACTTCGACGTGATGCATAACGGAAGGGGACGAGCGGCGAAAGAACCATGGCACTTCCACGCCTTCAATAGCGCGAAGTTGCCTGATGCTGCCGTCCTTGAGTGTCATTGTAGAAGGTAGGTTCGCGGCGCCGCCAGTTACAAGCGCTTCCGGCGGCCATCACAGAACCCTGTCGTATCATTGACGTAGGCAGATAGCCCATTCGTTACCACTCGGGAGGATGATGCCGGTGAAGAAGCCCATGACAATGGTCGCAGCGACGATCGGAGCGATCGTTGCGTTCCTCGCGAGCCTGCGCTGGCTCGTTCGCAGAAGAGAGACCACGACCTGGTCCGAGGCCAAACGGCCGGGAGAAGTGGTCATCGTCGACGGCGTGGCCGTCCACTACGTCGAAAAGGGCCGCCGTGACGCACCCGCGATAGTGATGATCCATGGATTCGGCGGGCACACGTTCAGCTTCCGCCACCAGATCGCTGCGTTCAGCTCCCAATACCGCGTCGTCGCGATCGACCTTAAAGGCTTCGGGTACTCGGAACGCCAGCCTGGCGGCGACTACTCGCTCACAGCGCAGGCCCAACTCGTGCTCGATACGATGAGCGCGCTCGGCATCGACCGGGCAGTGCTCGTCGGCCACTCGATGGGCGGCGAAGTCGTGATGCGCGCCGCGGCGATGGCCCCGGACCGTGCCGAGAAGCTCATCCTCGTGGCGAGCGTCCCTGGCGACCGCCTGCCGACGCTGCCCCGCATCGGCTTCATGCGCCCCGTCGCGATGGCGACAAGCCGGCTGATTAGCATCTCCGCCTGGCGCCGGATGTTCTACGACCGGACGAAACTGGACCTCAAGGCGATCCGCAACTCCTACGTCGCCCCGTTGCGGATCGAAGGCACCGAGGACGCCCTCTGGGAGATGTATGACGACGCGCGTCGCGACAAACCGATCGACTACAAGCGCATCACTGCGCCGGTTCTCATCCTCTGGGCCGAGAAGGAGCGCGTCGTTCCCTTCGCCAACCGCTCCCTCAAACTGCTGAAGAAGCACTTCCCAAGCGCGGAAGTCGTGACCATCCCGGAGACGGGTCACCTGGTGCTCGAAGAGAACCCGTCGGCGTCCAACGCCGCCATCCGCGCGTTCCTCAATACGCCCGAGAGTCCGGCGGAGACGGTGGAGGCAGTCGAGACGCGAGTCTAGAACGCAGGTAAACCCTCCGGTGACATCCTGACACCTCGCTGGCACCGCCTCGCTATAAACTAACCACTGTATGACCGTACTTGACCAGTTCCACCCGATCGTCCGCACGTGGTTCGAGCGGCGGTTCAAGGCGCCGACCGATGCCCAGGCCGACGGCTGGCCGCACATCCTCGCCGGCCGCGACACGCTGATCTCCGCGCCTACGGGCTCCGGAAAGACGCTTGCCGCGTTTCTGGTCAGCATCGACCGGCTGATCCGCAAGGCCGAGACCGGCGATCTCGAGGACAAGATCGAGGTGGTGTACGTTTCGCCGCTGAAAGCGCTCTCAAACGACATCCAGCGCAACCTCGAGGACCCGCTCGCCGAAATCCGCGAAGTCGCCGTCGAACTCGGGTACGATCTGCCCGAGATCCGCACGGCGCTCCGTACCGGCGACACGACGCAGTACGAACGCCAGCAGATCGTCAAGAACCCGCCGCACATCCTGATCACCACACCCGAGTCGCTGTACCTGATGATTACCTCTGAGCGCGCTCGGGAGATCCTGCGCAGCGTCCGCACCGTCATCGTCGACGAAGTGCACGCGCTGATCAGGGACAAGCGCGGCAGCCACCTCGCGCTGACCCTCGCCCGCCTCGACCACATATGCGGCGAACGGCCCGCCCGCATCGGCCTTTCGGCAACCGTGAAGCCGATCGCGTACGCGGCGCAGTTCCTCGTCGGCACGGACCAGGTCGGGGTCGATGGCACGCCGGACTGCGTGATCGTCGACTCGGGCCACCAGCGCGATCTCGAACTCTCGATCGAAGTGCCACCCACCGACCTTGAGGCCGTCGCATCCGGCGAGCAGTGGGCCGACGTCTACGACCGCCTCGCCGAGCTGGTCGAGCAGCACCGCACGACGCTGATCTTCGTCAACACCCGCCGCCTCGCCGAGCGAGTCGCCTTCAAGCTGTCCGAGCGACTTGGCGAGGAGCACGTTGGCGCGCACCACGGCAGCCTCTCGAAGGAACGGCGCCACCGCCTGGAGCAGCGCCTCAAGGCCGGCGACATGCGTGCCCTCGTCGCCACCGCCTCGCTAGAACTCGGCATCGACATCGGCGCGGTAGACCTCGTCTGCCAGTTGGAATCGCCACGCAGCATCACGGTGTTCCTCCAGCGAGTCGGGCGTTCGGGCCATGCGCTCGGCCTGACCCCGCGTGGGATCCTCTTCCCGATGAGCCGCGACGAGCTGGTCGAGTGCGCGGCGCTCGTCCGGGCCGTCCGCAAGGGCCGTCTCGACCGCGTGTACCCACCCGAGGCGCCCGTCGACATCCTCGCGCAGCAGCTCGTGGCCGAGGTGGCCTGCGAAGAGTGGCGCGAGGACGACGCCTTCGCCCTGATGCGCCGCGCGTGGCCGTACAAGGACCTCCCCCGCGAAACATTCGACGAAGTGCTGGAAATGGTGAGCGAAGGCATCGCCGTCGGTTCCGGGCGGGCGGCGCACTACGTCCACCGAGACCGCATCAATGGAATGCTCCGCGGCCGTCGCGGCGCCCGTATGACCGCGATCCAGTGCGGCGGCGCGATCCCCGAGATCGCGGACTACCGCGTGATCGCCGAGCCCGAAGGTACCTTCGTCGGAACGCTGGACGAGGACTTCTCGGTCGAATCGATGGCGGGCGACATCGTCCTGCTGGGCACGACATCGTGGCGCATCAAGCGCATCGAGTCCGGCGGCATCGTACGCGTCGAGAACGCACATGGCCAGCCACCCACGATCCCGTTCTGGAACGGCGAAGCTCCCGGCCGCACGATCGAGCTCTCAGAAGAAGTCTCAGAACTCCGCATCGAACTGGCGGAAAAATTACGCCGGCTCAGCACGGACGTCAGTCCCGTTCATGGTGAGGCACTCGACCAGACGGTCGCCCGTCCGGGCGAATCCATGAGCGGAGCACCTGACGCTCCGAACCTCCCC
>JANLRX010000195.1:0-4893 GCA_031362025.1 Chloroflexota bacterium | reverse complement strand
CTTGCCGCCAAGCGCGACGGCGTTCGAGAACTCAACGTAGTCGCCCTCCGGATCGATGATGCAGAACTGGTAGCCCTTCTCCGCCAGGCGCTCCAGGAACCCGGTCGCGGCGCTAGACTTCCCAGAGCCTGATGATCCGGCGAACATCAGGCTCAACCCGTACGCCGGCAGACACACCTCGGCCTCGGCTTCGTCGTGGCCGAGCAAGACGCTGTGGCGGGTCAGCTTCTTGCCGACGCCGTTGAGGTCGTCCTCGACCAGCTTGTCGATCAGTTCGATGACTCCGATGCCGTGGTCGCCTTTGGAGACGTAGTCTGCGCGGTCCTTGACCACGTCCAGCGCGTTGGAAACGGCGACTGAACACTCGCACATCGAGAGGAAGGCGTGGTCATTCTCAGCGTCGCCGACACCCACGGCGTTGTGCGCCGAGAGCCCCAGGCTACTGAGCGCCGCGGTCAGCCCGGACGCCTTGTTAACCGTTGCGGGCAGGATCATCACAGCGCCCTTGTTGAAGACGATCTGTAGGTCGAGCCCCATCTCCCGGATCACCTCAAGCGCTTCGGCGTCGTGCGGCGTCCAGGTGGCCACGATGGCCTTGCCCACGTTGACGTCCGTAACGCCACGCTTGCGCAGCGCCTTCACGAACGCGGCCGGCGGCGCCTCGGCGAGCAGCGTTTCTTCGCGGGTCTTCGGATTGTAGATCAGCGCTCCGTTTTCGGCGACGACGAGGTCAAAGACACCGAGTTCGGGGAAGTTCTCTGTAAGCTCATCCACGACCCGGCCAGTCACGAGGATTAGCTTGCGGCCGGATGCTGATACACGCTTAAGCGCGGCTACAACATCGTCGGAAACTTTGCCGTGGTGGGCGATCGTGCCGTCGTAGTCGGCACAGAGGACGAAATAACGCATCTATCCCAGATTAGGGACAGGCCATCTGTAGGAGCAACGCTAGACGGTTAACATCCCCTTAAATCGGCGTTGCAGTGCAAGCGGGCTCATTGCGCCCCTCCGGAGAAGCCCGGACAGGCCCCCGGCCCGTTCTCACCGGAGAGCACGTACTCCACGCAGTTGCTTACGGTCGGATCGGTGAACTCGACGAAGGTGCCGCCCGAAACAAAGGACGCTTGTTGCACCGCCCAGAGTGCGGCGAGCCGTTTCACCATCTCTTGCGAGGCTTCGGTGCCGGGGAGGCCTTCCGGTCCACGGTCTCCCACGGGGCCTTGTGCGCCCGGCACTCCCTGGATCCCCTGCGGACCTTCCGACCCGCCGGTCGCCTCGACGACGCCGTAAGCGACGACAGCGGAGCCGGCACAGGCCAGCAGCACGAAGAACATGGCAAGCGTGACGAACTGTTGGATCGTCATATCGATGACCCCCTTGGCCGCCGCTTTGCGCGGACGGCCGGTTACACCCTGCGTCGAGACCGGGTAGACGCGGGGCAGCTTTGGTTTGCGTTGCTTGATGGGTTTGCCGCGGGGCTGATCGCCCTCGCCGGAGACGTGGCGGTCCGGCCCATAGCGACGCTCAAGGTGGCGCAAGAAGCTGGGGCGCGGGCGCTTTCTCATGCGTCGATTGTATCTGGTGGCGGATAACGCGACGTTATGTCGAGGCTACGGTTGTTAACGCTTGGGCGGGCCGGCCATCGCCTGCTGGTACCAGTCCACCATGCGGTCGTCCACCCAGGCGCGGAGAGCGGGGTCGTCCGCGCGCTCCGGGAGGGCTTTCACCATATCGACGACGTGTATGGGGTCGTGCCGCGCGAGGCCGACGATGAACAGCCCGATCGGCACCTCGCCCCCGTCGCGCTTGTTGTCGCCGGGAAAGTACATCTTCTGGGCGATCTGCTCGTCGGTGAGTTGATTCAGCGCGGCCAGGAAGTGCTCGCGTTCCACTGCTGCCTCGGCGAAGAGGTCGTCGAGTGAGCGTTCGCGCCACTCCGCGACCCGCTCGTCGTTCCACTTGTCGATGTTGAACGGAGCGCCGTCAGCGAGCGCCGGCAAGTTGATCTCGCCCTCGGTCATCCCAGCCACCCACTGCGCCATCATGTCTTCAAACGTGAGGAGGTGGATGATGAAGTCCTTCACGGTCCAGTGCCCCGCCGGCACCATCCGCCCGAGTTCTTCCTCGGATAGCGAGCGGCACAACTCCTCGAACGTGTTGCGGTTCTTCTGCATAAGGTCGACGGCGTTGGTGATGGTGCTGCTGGGCATGTTGGGCCTCCTTCTACGAACGTTGCGATTATACCGACACGCGGGGCCATATAATCGGCGCATGGTCCCGGAACTGATGCAGCGCGCCCTGGAACGGGCGCGAAACGCCCCTGAAGCGACGTCGCCCAACCCGACTGTCGGCGCGGTCATTGTCGGCGCGAACGCAAGCATCGTCGGCGAAGGAGTGACGGAACCGCCCCCCGGCGCACATGGCGAGATCGTGGCGCTGCGCCAGGCGGGGGAGGCTGCGCGCGGCGGGACGCTTTACGTGACGATGGAGCCCTGCAACCACCACGGCCGCACGCCACCTTGCACGGAGGCGATCATCGCCGCGGGGATCGCCGAGGTGCACTTCGCAGTGGGTGACCCGAACTCGAGGGCGAGCGGTGGCCAGGCGGCGCTGGAGGCGGCGAGCATCCGCACCGTAGCCGGCGAGGGCGAAGCGGAGGCGCGGCGGGTCAACGAGGCGTTCTTCAAGCACCGCATGACCGGGCTCCCGTTCGTCATCGCGAAGTTCGCGGCGTCGCTGGACGGCAAGATCGCGGCGGCTTCGGGTGATTCGCGCTGGGTGTCCGGCCCCGAGACCCGCGCCTGGGCCCACCGGATGCGCCCGAAGCTCGACGCGATCCTCGTCGGCTCGTCCACTGTCGTCATCGACGACCCGCTGCTTACGGCGCGCCCGGACGGCGTGCACGCGCCGCGCCAACCCCTGCGAATCGTCGTGGACACACGCGGGCGCACGCCGCCGATGGCTCAGGTGTTCACCGGCCCTTCGAAGACGCTGATCGCGACCTCCGACGCGGCACCCGCGGAGTGGCGCGCCGCGATCGAAGCACGCGGCGCCGAGGTCCTCTCCCTACCTACGGACGGCGAGCACGTGGACCTGCGAGCGCTGCTCGAGGAGCTGGGGAAGCGCGAGGTGCTGACGCTCCTCGTCGAAGGCGGTGGGGTGATCCTCGGCGGATTCTTCGACGCGGGGCTGGTGGACAAGGTGCACGCGATCATCGCGCCGATGATCATCGGCGCCGCGGACGCGCCCTCATCCGTCGCCGGGGAAGGCGCAAACCAGATGGCGGACGCGCTCCGGCTTAGCGACGTGACGGTGGAACGACTGGGCGAAGACGTGCTGGTGACCGGCTACGTGCTAGTTTCGCCCGACATCAACAAGCAGGAGTAAGGCATGGAGATGACCCAACTAACCGCCGACCAGATCCCGCAGGCCGCGGCGACGCTCGGGCGCGCCTTCCACGACGACCCGCTGCAGCAGTACATCCTCCCGGACGAAGACGAGCGTCGCACACTCGGAGCGCCGCTGTTCGAGCGTGTCGTTCGATATTCGCAGTCGAGCGGCCGCGTCCTCACGACTCCGGGCGTGGATGGGGTCGCGTTGTGGACGCCGCCGCGAACGCCACCAATGTCCGGCGAGGCCGCGGTAGCCGCCGGATTCAGCGACCTGCCCGGCATCATCGGCGAGGACGCGGTCAAACGGTTCGCCGACTTCTTCGCGGCGATCGAGCCGTACCACCACCGAGACGCGTCCGATGACCACTGGTACCTGGCGGTCCTCGGGGTCGATCCGTCGCAACAGGGGCGCGGGATCGGGCACGCCCTCATCGAGCCGATCCTCGCGGAAGCCGATGCCGCCGGCGTCGCCTGCTACCTGGAGACCGCACAACCGACTAACGTCGGGTTATACGTCACGCAGGGGTTTGAGGTGCTGGTGGATGCGGTGGAGCCGGTGAGCGGCGTGCGCTTCTGGACGTTTCGGCGCCACGCACCCGCCTGAGACGGGCTGTCCGTATACCACCGTTCCCGGGTAACCTAGGGGCATGCAGAAGACCAACCTCGTGCTGGCAAAGGTCCTGCCCGTCACGGCGGACGTCAACGACGCCGGCCATCTCGCCGTCGGCGGCTGCGATCTCGTGACGCTGGCGGAGGAGTACGGCACGCCCCTCTACGTCTTCGATGAGGAGACGCTGCGTGGCCAGTGCCGCGCCTTCCTCGAAGCCTTCCGGTCGCGCTACGAGAACACGGCGGTGGCCTACGCCGCGAAGGCGTACCTGGGCCGGGCGATGGCGGCGATCGTTGCGCAAGAGGGGCTGGACCTCGACGTCGTCTCCGGCGGCGAGCTGGCAATCGCACGGTCAGTGAACTTCCCGCCGGAGCGCATCCACTTCCACGGCAACAACAAGTCGGAGGATGAGCTGCGCGAGGCGCTGGACTACGGCATCGCGCGCATCATCATCGACAACTTCCACGAGATGCACATCCTCGACGGACTAGCGCGTGGCCGGGGCATCCGCCAGCGCGTGCTCCTGCGCCTCTCGCCCGGCGTCGACCCCCACACGCACAGGCTGACCACGACCGGTACGACCGACAACAAGTTCGGCATCCCGATCGTCACCGGGCAGGCGGAAGCGGCGGTCCGGCAGGCGCTCGATACGCCTGGCCTTGAGCTCGTGGGGCTGCACGTTCACCTGGGCTCGCCGATCTTCGAGCTGGAGCCTTTCGGCGAGGCGGTGGACGCGGTGTTCGACTTCGCGGCGAAGATGCGGAAGGCCTACGGGTTCGAGATGCAGGAGTTCTCGCCAGGCGGCGGGTTCGCGGTGAATTACACGGCGGAGCACAACGCACCGGCACCCGCAGAGTACGCAGAGATCATCGTCTCCGGCATCGAAGCCGC
>JANLRX010000192.1:0-6437 GCA_031362025.1 Chloroflexota bacterium | reverse complement strand
CCAGCATATCCTTCAGAGTTCTTTCGGCGTCGGCTTGGAGAATTTCCCTGGCTTTCATGTCCCTCACCTCCAACTGAAACGATAGGCGAACCCACGAATTCTCAAGAGTGCCAAACGGCCCGGAATTGGGGGGCCGATATTCATGGTCACGCTCCCGGAGTGACGACCTTTCGGTCAGTTACGTCGCTTCCAGGCGCCCGCGGACGATCGCCGTTTCGAGCCGCCTGCGCGAGTTGGCCCGCCAGCGCTTTCACGCCCATACCCTTGAGCAGGCAGAGGTCTGCGCCGACTTCCGTGAACGCCTCGCGCTCGCCCTCGGTGTAGAAGGAAGAGTGGATGACGATCGATGACGCCGGACTCATCTGCCGGAGCCACTGCAGGGCCTCGGGGCGATCGGCTCCGTTGCGCTTGAAGTCCGCCAGGATGGAGTCCGGGGTGAACTGGTGCGCTAACTCGGCGGCCAGCATGAGGTTTGTGGTGTGAGCGAGGACACGGACCCCGGGCAACCGATCGAGAGCCTGGGCCAGGCGCTCACACACCTCGTCGTTCTGATCCACCACTATCACCGTTAGTACCATGCTCACAGCGTATGCATTGAGGCTTTTGCTGGTACTGGTCAAACGTCCTGAGAACGGCGGGCCATCTGGCACCTTTGCACCTATAATGCGCCTGACATGGCCATGGACTCGACGTACTCAGCAGAAGACATCAGGGGGCTCCTGGAGGCGAGCGTCAACCTCACTTCAGAGCTCTCCCTCGATGCGGTGCTGCAGAAGGTGGTTGATGTCGCCAGGAACCAGATCGGCGCGCGCTATGCCGCCCTCAGTGTGCTGACCGGGGACGGGGAGATCGGGCAGTTCATCTCAAGCGGGATCACGACTGAGGAAAGAGATGCGATCGGCCGCATTCCGCTTGGCCGGGGGCTGCTGGGCGTTCTGCTGCACGAGGGAGCGAGCCTGCGCCTGGAGGAGATGAGCAAGGACCCGCGGTCTGTCGGCTTCCCGGCGAACCACCCACCGATGAAATCGCTACTCGGTGTGCCGGTGGTGGGGCAAGGCCGCATCCTGGGGAACCTCTATCTGACGGAGAAGATCCAACCGGGCGGGTTCAATGAGCGCGATGAAGAGCTACTACAGTTGCTGTCTACGCACGCGTCTGTCGCGATAACGAACGCGCGGTTGTATGAGACGGAACGCCGGCGGGCCGAGGAGTGGAAGGCGCTCTTCGACCTGAGCCGGCAGATCACTTACACGCCAGCCTTGTCGCAGTTGCTCAATTCGGTAGTGGACCGGGCGACGCGGCTGCTTGATTCGGAGATCGGGATACTGATGCTGCTTGGCACCGACGGAACGTCCCTGCGCGTGGCGGCCCAGACCGGCTTGCACACGGAGTTCACGAAGGGCCCGTTGGCCATACCGGAGCGCGGCCTCCTTCAGCACGTGATCGAAACGGGAGAGGCCGCCATCGTAGCCAATCGCACGGACGATGAGCGAGTGCGAAGTAAACCGATGAAGCTTCTCGATGATGAGGGTTTACGGTCATCAATCGAAGTGCCGCTGAAGGGTAAAGACAAGGTCCTCGGGGTAATCATCGTGGGCAATAGGACCCGGACGGGGTACACGGATCAGCAGGCAAAGCTGCTCGAGACCTTCGGGAACTTGACCGCCGTCGCAATCGAGACTCGGGAGCTATACGAAAAGGTCGAGAGCCTGGCACGGCTGGAGGAGCGGGACCGCATCGCGATGGACCTCCACGACGGGGTGATCCAGTCAATCTACGCGATCAGCCTGCACCTCGAGGACGTTTCGGACCGGCTGCCTGGGCCTGCTCAAGGGTTGAAACCCGACGTTGAGAAGGCGATGGATGACCTGAACAAGGTGATCAAGGACATCAGGAGCTACATCTTCGACTTGCGCCCGCAGCTCTCGCACATTGAGGATCTTCCGGGGGCAATCGGGCAGCTTGTGGAGCAGTTTCGCGTGAACACGCTGGTAACCATCACGCTGGACGTGGCGCAACCGTTTGAGGGGACCGGAGGAGAGGCCCAGGCGATGGCTCTGTTTCACATCGCGCAGGAAGCGTTGAACAACGTCAGCAAACACTCGCGGGCGACAGCGGTCGCGGTTCGCCTGGCATCCACCGGGCAGAGCATCACGCTGGAGATCGAAGACAACGGTGAAGGGTTTGAGGTGCCACCCGAGAGGTCCACGAGCATCGGGAACGGCCTGCGGAATATGCGAGACCGCGCTCGCAGTGTCGGCGCGGATTTGACGTACGATAGCAGTCTGGGCGGCGGCACCCGGGTCCGGGTGGACTTGCCGGTGCGCCGAAAGGAAGTGACGCTTGGCTGACGCAGTGAAGATCATGCTTGTGGACGACCACGAAGTCGTGCGCACGGGCATTCGTACGATCCTCGAACGCCGCGAGGGGTTCACGATCGTTGGCGAGGCTGGCACGGTCGCCGAGGCGATCACGGTGGCTCGCGAGTGCAAGCCCGATGTCATCGTCATGGACATCCGCCTGCCCGATGGGAATGGCGTGGAAGCGACGCGAGAGATCCGGGACGAACGGCCGGAGACCCGCGTCATCATGCTGACGTCGTACGCGGACGATGAGGCGATCTATGGCTCGATCATGGCCGGCGCTTCCGGCTACCTCTTGAAGCAGACCCGCGGGCAGAGCCTGGCGGAGGCGATCGAGCGAGTGGCCGGCGGTGAGTCGTTGCTCGACCCGGCGGTGACGGCGCAGGTGCTGGACCGTATGCGGGCCCTGGCTCGCGGTGAGGGCGACGAGCTGGCGGCGCTGTCGGACCAGGAGCGGAAGATCCTCTCGCACATCGCGGAGGGGAAGACGAACAAAGAGATCGCCGAGGATGTATTCCTCAGCGATAAGACCGTGAAGAACTATGTGTCCAGCATCCTCAGTAAGCTGAACCTGAGGCGGCGGTCCGAGGCGGCGGCCTTCATGGCGGAGCGACGAACGAAGAGCACGGACGGGGAGTAGGCCCAGATCCGCTTGAACTGATTGGGCCGGCAGGGTGCGTCAGGTCACAGTGAGTGGCCGAGCGCGTGAGCGATGATCTCCTGGGAGGAAGCCAGTGAACAACGGTACTAGCGAATACGTTCCAGAGTCGGCGATGGTTGTCGTCGCGCACCCGGATGACGCTGAGTTCATGGCTGCGGGAACGGTGGCCAAGTGGGCCCGCGCCGGGAGTGTGATCACCTACGTTATCGTGACCAAAGGCGACAAGGGCAGCGATGACGCGAAGATGACGCCGTCCCAGATCGCCGCGATCCGAGAGGACGAACAGCGCGCGGCGGGGAAGGTCCTCGGCGTCGCGAACTTTGAATTCATGGGCTATCCGGACGGATACCTCGAGCACACCCTTGCCTTGCGTCGGGACCTCGCCCGGGTCATCCGCAAGCACAAGCCGGAGGTGGTGATCTGCTTCGATCCGACGAACCGGTTCCTCGCCGACAACTATGTGAACCACCCAGACCATCGCGCGAGCGGCGACGCGACCATCGATGCGGTGTTCCCGTCGGCCCGGGACCGGTTCACGTTCCCCGAACTGCTGGCGGACGGCCTGGAGCCGCACAAGGTAGCGGAGCTGTGGTTGGGCGCGGCCGAGAAGCCGAACACGACGATCGACATCGGGGAGACGCTGGCGCAGAAGTGCGACGCGCTACGCGCTCACCCGAGCCAGTTCGGTGAGGATTCGATTGGGTTCGTGGAGCAGCTGGCACGCTGGAGCGCCGGGGACCAGAAGTTCGAGTTCGGTGAGTCGTTTCGGCGTTTCGTCCTGGAGACGGACCCGGCGAGCAGGATCGCTGCGTTTGAGGGCGACGCGCCGGGCTAGGCTTTGCGCGGAGGGAAAACTGGAGCCCTTCGGCGTAGTTGGGCCCACGTCGTTGTTCTAGCGCGAAACAGTAACCCGCAAGAAGATCGCAGGAATGGAGGTCGCGTCCTTGTTCGGGCTCTTGTTCTGCTCGTTGAAGAGGGTTTCGAGCTCCCTCTGCAAGTTGGCTTCCTTACCGTTCTTAGTAGCCGCATCAAATGCGTTCATGGTTGGGCCGTAGTACGTCTTGAATACGGCGACGAGGTCAGACGGCGCGCCGGGGAAGTTGAAGGTATACGTGTCCCTGACGCATGAGATCTTGTCCTGGGGGATCCCGGCGGCGCCAAAGCGTTCGATCACGTTGCTCTCGACACCCCAGGTCATGGGGCTGATGAAGCCCTCCGGCGGCGGTGGGGAGTAGGCGGAGCTGATCTTCAAGATTTGGGCCACCAGTGTCGGGTCGTTGGGAATCCAGTTGCCCATCACTATGCGACCTTCGGGCCGGGTCACGCGGGCCATTTCCTTCGCCACGTCGAACGGCTTCGGTGCGAACATCGCTCCGAAAATGCTCACGACAAGGTCAAAGCTCTGGTCTTCCAGCTCGTTCAAATCTGACGCATCGCCCACCTGGAACTTGAGGTTCGTGAGGCCCTGCTCTTTCGCTCGCTTGTTCCCGGCCTCGACAAGATTCCTCGCGATGTCGACCCCCAGAACGTCGGCTCCGAGTTTCGCTGAAGGTAGCGCTGTAGTTCCGTCGCCGCAGCCCAGATCCAGGACCTTGAGGCCCTTCGTGACGCCGAGACTCATTACTAGCGCCTCGCCGCTCTCTCTCATGCTCTCCGCGATGCGGGTAAAGTCACCCTTTTCCCAAAGGGCCTGGTTTGGATTGGCTGGGTTCGTGGTCATTGATGTCCTCGCTTTCAGGAGCTGTTTGAGGGTTGGTTACGCTGGTCGCCTTGCGACTGCCTGGAGGTGAGGCCGGGTGAAGATCATGGGTGGGATCGGCGGCGAGTCCTTACGGATCCGGACGTCGCTCAGCTCGAAGCCCGCCTCGCGGAGATGGCGTTCCGTGTCTCGGTTGGGGTGGCAGCCAGCGCCGAACCATTGCCAGGCGGGGCTGATGATGTCCTGGCTCAGTGCGCCGATCGGGTTCTTGTAGCGGACGTGCTCGTAGAGACGCAGCTCGCCTCCGGGCTTGAGGACTCTCTTGATTTCCGATAGTACCTTTCGGGGATCGCGGACGCTACAGAGGACCAGCGTGTCGATCACGAAATCGAATGACGCGTCCGGGAAGGGCAACTCCTCCGCGGCGACCTGTTGCAGATCGATTTCGGCAGGTGATTCGGAGGCACGTGGCTTAGCTCGTTCGAGCATGTAGGGATCGGGCTCGATGGCCGTGACGTGGGCTCCCGCCTGGTAGTACTGGAAGTTCGCGCCGGTGCCAGCGCCGATTTCGAGGACTTCACCAGTGACGTCTTTGAGCATCTCCGCACGAGTTGCGCCGAGGAATTTCTTCTCCTGGGAGGCCAACATCTTGTCGTAAACTGCGGCGAACCACTTGTGCCCTTTCACGATTGAGACAGCGTCTTGTGAATCTGCTCTGCGTGCTCTCGGTCGTGGGCCGCAACGTTCTCCAGGATGCTGAGGACGCTGTACTCTTCGTGGCCTATCGACTGCAGCCGATAGAAGTCCTCTTCCTTTACGTGGTGGATCCCGCCGAGGACTGCGTCCCGTGTCGCGGCGAGTGCGCTCAGCGCCTCAGCCGACGTGGAGGGAGTGCCGTCCGGCTCGACTGAGGCCCCGACGCCGCTGAAGACTGAGATCAGTTGGGCGTAGAGCCGCTCCGAGTGGAGGACGTGGTCGAGAATCTTCGACACAGGCCAACTCCCGCGACGGGCGCTGGGCAGGTCGTTGGGGCTGAGTTTGCCCACGACCTCATTGAGTTGAGCGCGCGACTGCTCGAGATCACTGAGCAGCTCAGCTTTGTCGGAACTATAATCGCTCATCACCTTCTCGCTTTCGTGCCATAAATGTGATTCCACGCGTGTCGAACTTGGCGGCCGAAGACTCATGTTTCGACCCTGAAAATACGTCTATTTGATTGCCCCATCGGACATCGGTGAAGCCTGAGTGCTCCAGCACCCATTCCCACTCTGCATACAGCAGAGCACCTGCTATTCAGTCACCCCAGAGGTCGATGTCCGCTTTCGCGGACTCTGGAACCTCCTTGTGCACGACGATATCGCCGATCTGGATCCGGCCACCTGGCCTGAGCACGCGGTGGATTTCTTGCATTGCCGCCATCTTGTCCGGGCACAGGTTGATGACACCGTTGCTGATGACGACATCGACTGAGTCGTCCTCCGCTGGCAGCGCTTCTGCCAGTCCCTCGCGAAAGTCGATGTTGCCGAGGAGAGCTTCCAGGGCTCCCACCCGGGCTTTCTCGAGCATTGCAGGCGTCATGTCGACGCTGATCACGCGGCCGGCCGAGCCCACCTGGCGAGCGGCGATAAGGGTGTCGAAACCAGCGCCACAACCAACGTCGAGAACCGTTTCGCCGGGCTTGAGGTCGCCCATTGAGAACGGGTTGCCCGTGCCG
>JANLRX010000483.1:0-2555 GCA_031362025.1 Chloroflexota bacterium | reverse complement strand
AGGAGGGCCTGTCCTCGAAGTCGCAGGCCGCCATGGCCACGTTCGAGGCGACCCGCCCCGCCGTCGGCTCGCAAGCCGTGGGTATCGCCCGCGCCGCCTACGAGTTCTCCCTTGATTACGCCAAGGAGCGCAAGCAGTTCGGCCGCGCGATCATCGAGAACCAGGCGATCGCCTTCAAGCTCGCCGACATGAAGACCCGCATCGACGCCTCCCGCCTGCTCGTCTGGCGCGCAGCGTGGATGGGCCGCACCGGCAAGAAGTTCGAGGCGGGCGAGGGCTCGATGTCCAAGCTCTTCGCCGGCGAGACGGCCGTGCGCGTGACCGAAGAGGCGATCCAGATCATGGGTGGCTACGGTTACGTCCGCGAGAACCCGGTGGAGCGCTGGCACCGCGACTCGAAGATCTACACGATCTTCGAGGGTACGTCCGAGGTCCAGCGCCTGGTGATCGCCCGCGCGATCTCCGGCGTCCACATCAAGTAACGACACTCATCACGCACAAAAGGGGCGGCCTCCGGGTCGCCCCTTTTCTTGTTTTTCCCGATTCCAATTGTTCAGACCGCGCAGGTGATGTGATTCCGGGTCGAGGCGTGAGGCGTAGCATGCTACGCCCCTACGCCTTTGGATGGTGTGCGACACACCTGGGTGCGAACATACCGACATGAACCCAGACGTCAGGCGAGTCTACATTGCGCAGTCGTTGCGGGCGTTTGTGTACGGGTTCGGGGCGGTGTTGCTGGGGGTGACGCTGGAGGAGCGCGGCTGGACGACCACGGAGGTCGGGGTGCTGCTGACGGCGGTAGTGGCGGGTACGGCGCTGCTCTCGGTGCTTGTGGGCACGCTGACGGAGTCTGTCGGGCGTCGCCGGACGTACACGGCGCTCTACGTGGGTCTGGCGGTCGTCGGCGTGGTGTTTGCGGTCACGGACAACTTCTGGGTGCTGTGCGTGGTGGCGCTGACCGGCGTGCTTTCGACGGAGGTGGTGGAGTCCGGGCCGTTCACCTCGATCGAGCAGGCGATCCTGCCAACGGTGACGCCGGCGAAGCAGCACGCCCGCATGTTCGCGACGTACAACGCAATCGCGACGCTGGCCGGGTCGTTCGGGGCGCTGGCAGCCGGTGGACCGACGCTGCTGCGGGAGGCGCTGCCGGGGCTGCCCGCGGACGAGCGGTTTTTCCTGATGTTCGTGCCGACCGCGCTCGTTGGTTCGGCGATCGCGGCGTCGCTGTCCCCGGCGGTGGAGGCGCCGCGCCGGGAGAAGGGTTGGCAACCGCCGTTGTCGCCCGAGTCGCGGCGCACTGTGCTGCGGCTGTCGGCGTTGTTCGCGGTCGATGCGTTTGGGGGCGGGTTCGTCGTGCAGAGCTTCATCGCGTACTGGCTGCGGCTGAAGTTCGGCGTCTCGCTGGAGGTGCTGGGGCTGATCTTCTTCTGCGTGGGGATCCTGCAAACGGCGTCGTTCATGGCGGCGAGCCGGATTTCGGAGCGCATCGGGCT
Source organism: Chloroflexota bacterium (assembly GCA_031362025.1). Classification (GTDB taxonomy): domain Bacteria; phylum Chloroflexota; class Dehalococcoidia; order SM23-28-2; family RBG-16-64-32; genus DATKKM01. The sequence goes on along the minus strand of JANLRX010000483.1, from coordinate 1,062 downwards.
GCTGAATACGATGGTGTTCACGCACATTCCCTCGAACCTGCTGCTGGCGGCGATTCCGCTCGCGCCGAGCTTGCCGGTGGCGATGGCGCTACTGTTCGGCCGGTTCGCGCTGAGCCAGATGGACGTGCCGACGCGGCAGGCGTACATCGCGCAGCTTGTACCGGCGGAGGAGCGCACGGCCGCAGCGGCATACACAAACTCGGCGCGGTACCTTGTGCGGCCGCTGGGGCCGACGCTGGCGGGGCTCGGGCAGCGGGTCGCGCTCGGGGTGCCGTTCTTCGTCGCGGGCGGGGTGAAGATTGCGTACGACATCGCGTTGTACATGTGGTTCCGCAATGTGCCTCTTCAACCGGACGACGAGTCGCCGCCCGAAACCTAACCGCTTTCACCAAACTCACTCCCGTTCTCCCTACACTCGGCGGCGCCATTCTGCGACGATTGGCGCATGCGGGGGATTGTGGCGTTCGCGGTGCTTGGCGTGCTGGCGTTCGTGGCGTCGGGGCGTGAGGCGCACGCGGGCACGGACCCGGCGGCCGCGGCGAGTGGACGACGCCGACCGAATGGCCGGTGACCGGCATCCACGCGGCCGTATTCCGCACGGGCGAGGTGCTGAACTTCGCGTACCCGTTCGACGGCCCCGGCTCGGAGGCGTGGACGTACGACCCGGAGACGCAGAACATGACGGGCGCGCTCGCTCCGGGCAACTTCTTCTGCGGCGGGCAAGCGTTCGTCCCTAACGGCGATCTGATCGTCTTCGGCGGGACGGACGAGCGTTCGAACAACGACGAGTTTTACGGATTGCCGGACGTGCATCGGTTCGAGCCGTTCGCGCGATCGTGGACGCGGCTGCCGGACATGAACCACGGGCGCTGGTACCCGACAGCGACGGCCCTGCCTGACGGGCGGATCCTCGTCTCCTCCGGCCTCGATACGGACGGCGAAACGACGCCGGTGTTCGAGATCTTTGGCCCCGGCGACGAGATGACGACCCTGACCGGTGCGGACCGCTACCTCCCGCTGTATCCGCGGATGTACCTGCTGCCTTCGGGGGAGATACTGGAT
>JANLRX010000120.1:0-2023 GCA_031362025.1 Chloroflexota bacterium | reverse complement strand
GATCGAGGGAAACAACCGCCGTCGCCCTGTTTCCGTCCACCCTGATCCTGCCGGCAACAGCCCGGATCGTGCGCCCGTCCAGGCACACGAACGGATCTGCATCGCACTGTTCTCTCGTCCGCCCGAGCACCTCGGTCAGGTAATTGTCCGTCGTGTGGTCCAGAACAAACTTGAGGTTCTCTGGCCCAGACGTCGCCACCCTCTGCACAACGTTGGCAATGTCCGCTCCCTGCGAGGCACTCGGCGTGTTCGCAGGCTCGGCGCCGTTATCGTCGTCGTCATCACCACCGCACGCGGACATGACGACACACGCGATCAGGCCCAGGAAGATCAGCGATATCCGGCTCTTCATCGCGACCCCTTACTCGGTTGAGTTGTTCTGGTAAGCGTCGATCAAGTAAGAGCCCCCGTACGGCAACAGCTCAAAGTATTCGCTGACCTCGACGCCGTCTTGCGTCGTGTTCACCACCACGCCGATGTTCCGCTCGTACGGCTCGATATCCTGCACCGAGGTCACTGTGATCGTCGGGCCACCGGCCAGTAACTCCAGGGACAACTCTCGCAGCTCTTCCGTCGGCGTCACTGTATCGCCTGTGAATTCCGCCAGCCCCTTGTCGGAGAACAGCACAATGAAGCCCGCCGCGTCACCGCCGTTCAGAGTTTCGGCCGCCTGTTCGAAGAACGCCATGACCTCTTCCTCGGTCGGCAGGTCGCCACTGTCGATCGGGCTGCCAGTTTCATCTGGCAGCGCCGTCCCGGTTCCAGCGTCCGTTGTCGCCGTCGCCGTCGCTCCGCCGTCGTCGTCATCGCCGCCGCACGCTGCCGTGAACGCGAAGAGCGCGATCAGCATGCCGAGCGCCAGGAAAAGCAGTGGTTTGCGTGTCATTCGACCTCCTCAAGCCGCCCGATTCGGCGAGCCTGTCCAATGCATTGAGTCTATCCGCGACTCGCCTTAGGAGAAACCGCCGGGCGCTTTCAATGTTGTACGTACAGCCCGTGCTCCGCGATGTATTCCTCCACCGCGTCCGGCACCAGGTACCGAATCGACCGACCATCCGCGACCCGACGCCGGATATCCGAAGCATTGATACCCACGGCCGGCATCCGGATCGGGGTCAGCCGCGCCTCGAACCCCGGCAGCGCGGCGCTGAGCGGCGTCTCTTCCTCGCTCCCCGGTCTCCCCGCCACGGCCAGCGTAGCGAGCTCCACGATGCGGGCCGGCGCGCGCCAGTTCGGCAGGTCGCGCAGAGCATCCCGCCCCAGGACAAAGAACAACTCGGCGGACGGGTGCATCCGCCTGATCTCCTCCAGCGTCTCGTCCGTGTACGACGGCCCTTCGCGCTCGACCTCGATCGTCGAAGCCTCGAACGCAGCGTTGTCCGCGATCGCCAGCCGCAGCATCGCAAGCCGGTGCACGGCAACCGTCGTTTCCCGGTCCGGCTTCCGCCAGGAGAACCCGGTCGGCACGAACAACACCCGGTCCAACTTCAACTGGTCCCGCGCCGCCTCGCCAAGGATCAGGTGCCCGAGGTGCACCGGGTCAAACGTCCCACCCAGCAGGCCGATGCGCTCGCTCACTCACCCATCTCCAGCTTCACCCGGCCCAGGATAACCTTATCGCCGCGCTTCGCCCCCGCCCGGCGCAGCGCGCTCGTCACACCCCAGCGGGTGAACCGGCGCCACAACTCCGCCCGGCCCTCTTCGAGGTCCATCGGCATCATCTCCGCGAAGGCGATCGTCCTCGCTCCCTCCACCCGGAACGCTCCATTCTCCCGGATCACCCGGACTCCGCGCTCTCGCGGTCGCAGGACCGGCAACGGCGCTTCCGTCTCGATCGCCGCCTCTTCCTCCTGCATAACCTTGATCCGCGTTCCCGCGGCCGCCATCAACTCCGGCACACCCTGACCACTCGCCGCCGAGATGAACCACGGCTCGATGCCCTTCTTCTTGAACTCTTTGCGCAGCGCATCCACCCGCTCCGCCACCTCCTCGATGTCGATCTTGTTGATCGCCACGATCTGCG
>JANLRX010000110.1:0-1852 GCA_031362025.1 Chloroflexota bacterium | reverse complement strand
GAAGACCCGCGACGAGTGGTTCGAGGAACTGCGCCAGCGCGACATCGCCGTCGGCCCTGTGCTCGCGATGGACGAGGTCTTCGCCGACCCGCATGTCATCCACCGCCAGATGGTGGTCGAGGTGGAGCACCCGACGCTCGGCAAGGTGAAGCAGGTCGGCATCGCCGCCAAGCTCTCCGACACCCCCGGCTCGATCCGTCGCACCGGCCCCGAACGCGGCGAACACACCGACGAGGTGCTTCGCGAGGCGGGACTGAGCGATGCGGAGATCTCAGCGCTGCGAGAAGCGGGAGCGGCGGGATGACGCTCTGGGGGATCGGACCCAGCATAGCCTGCGCGATGTTGCCCCTCGCCGCCCCGCCCCGATTGACAGAGCTGAAGCTCTGTCCCTACGGGGAGGGGGTTCGGTGTGGCTGACGACCCTCGCTTCGTGTCGCACCACAACTTCGCCTGGCTGACGCCAGAGCACTCTTCGTTCGAGCGCTCGCGGGTGGTGGTGCTGCCGGTACCGTATGACAGCACCGTTTCCGGCTGGGTTGGCTCGCGGGAGGGGCCCAACGCGATCATCGAGGCGAGCGGGAACATGGAGCTGTACGACATCGGGATTGACGCGGAGCCGTACCTGTTCGGGATCCACACGATGCCCGATCTGGCGGTGCAGACAGCGGGGCCGGAGCAGATGGTGGACCGCATCGAGGAAGTGGTCGGCGAGCTGGTGGACGCCGGGAAGTTCGTCGTGACGCTGGGTGGCGAGCACACGGTCGCGGTCGGCGCGGCGCGGGCGCAGGCGAAGCGCCATCCGAGGCTGACGGTCCTCGCCTTCGATGCCAACGCCGACATGCGGGACGAGTACCTCGATTCCCCGTACAACCACGCCTGCACGCTGCGCCGCATCTCGGAGGTGGCGCCGGTGACGCAAGTGGGCCTGCGCAGCGCCGAGCGCGAGGAGACCGACTACCTCCGCGAGCAGGGGTTCCGCTTCCACGCACCGCGCGAGTACCGCGCTCTCGGCCCGGAAGCGCTCGCCGACCAGCTCGGAGAGGACGTGTACCTGACGTTCGATCTCGACGCCTTCGATTCGTCCGTGATGTCCGCCGTCGGCACACCGGAGCCGGGCGGCCTGCACTGGGACGAGGTCTCGGACCTGCTGGAGACGGTCGCCCGCCGACACCGCATCGTGGGCTTCGACGTCACGGAACTGGCGCCGTCGCTCGGCCCCCGCGCGAACGCGCAGCTCGCTGCGAAGCTGACGTACCGGATCATCGGGCTGGCGCTGCGGGGAGAGTAGCAAGGAGCAAGTAGCCAGTAGCAAGAGGACGAGTGGCGGCCTGCCGCCTTCCGATGGGCAGTTGGAGCGAAGTTCGTTTCGGAGTTTCGAGTGGTTGCTCTCTGAGATTTTCTGGAATCGCACGACCGGTGTGCCGTTTGCCCCTCAGAGATCGATGCCGCCCTATGCCAGAATGTTCGGACTATGGCGAGGGGGAAGGGCGGCGGGCCGAAGACGGCGGCGGGGAAGGCGATTGCGAGCCGGAATGCGACGCGACACGGGCTGACGTCGCCTTCGCCGGTGGTGACAGAGTTCGAGAGCCGGGAGGAGTGGGAGGCGTTCGAGGCGGCGATGATCGAGGACCAGGCACCGGAAGGGGCGTTGCAGTGGGAGCAGGCGCGCCGCATAGCGGAGTTGAGTTGGCGGTTGCGAAGGATGGGGCGGGCGGAAACGGCGGAAGCTCGCTCGAACTACTACGCGACGCAGGATGACTTCAAAGTTCACATCATGATGAACCGGGACCACGAGGAGTTCGGCCCGGAGCCAACGCCAGCGCAGGCGGCATTGCTCGCGAGAATGGCGGCA
>JANLRX010000095.1:0-2407 GCA_031362025.1 Chloroflexota bacterium | reverse complement strand
CGTCGCGGCCGCGCGAGCCGCCACTTCGGGGAAAGTCTGAGCTGCCGCCGGCACGGCAAGCGCAGCGACGAAGGTCGTCGAGAGAAGCATGTGTCTGGTAGTCATAGTCGTCTTAGCTGGTTTTCAGGGTTGATGTCCGCGGGGCCGACCGCTCCGGCGCCTGATCGCGCTGCCGGAGCTCGTCGCTCATGACCCGCACTTTGAAGAGCAGCGCCGCCGCGTCGATGCGGCGACGAATCTGCTCGAGGTCCGCCGCGCTGATGCGCGCCGGGCTGTGAACGATTTCAATCAGGTTGCGCTCGAGCTCGTCGAGGATGCTCGCCACCGACTGCTCACCGGCGTCCATCGCATCCTGCCGGTACAAGCGGCTCGTGGTCAGCAGGTCGTCCGCCCATCGCTGTTCCGTCGAGATGTCGCGGTGGTCGGAGGCGTTCATGATGTCGGTCAGCACGCGCTCCGTGCGGTCGAGATGGTCCGCCACCGACGTGAGGAGAATCCGTCGCGAGCTGTTCGCGTCCGGCGCCGCGCTCTCCTTCGCCGACTGCGTGACGGGCGCCGCCGGCTGCCGATCCCACTGCCGGCCGGCGACAAACGCAACGAGCACGACCATCGCCGCGGCCGAAGCGAACGCCAGTCGATCACGCCGGAAGAGCATGGCCCACCACGGCGCTTCCTGCTCGGGCAGCTTGTGCCGGATGCGCTGCCACACTTCGAGGCCGTACTGGTCGCCGCGCCCGGGTACCTCGGACGTGGCGATCATCGCGAGCGTGCCGCTAATCTCGCGATAGCGCGACGCACAGGCCGAACAGCTCTCGAGGTGCCGTTCGACGGCGTCACGGCGGCGGCCTTCGCCGTAGACATACATCGTCAGATCGTCTTCGGTGTAGTGCGTCACGATTCCTGTCTCCGTAACGGCGCGAGCGCAACGCGCAGCTTCTTCACGGCGCGAAACACACTGTGCTTCGCGGCGCTCGTTCCCAATCCGAGAGTCGCGCTGATTTCGTCGATCGATCGTCCTTCGTAGTGTCTGAGTGTGAACGCGGCGCGCTCCAGCGGACTGAGCTCGGCCAGCGCGCTCTGCACGCGGGTCTCGATCTGCGCGCTCTGCGCCATGCGCTCCGGCGTCGGCAGATCAGTGGCCGGCATCTCCGCCGCGGCGTCCAGCGATTCGCCCCGCGCGATGTCGTGCCGCGCCTGTTTCGACCGCATCAGATCCACCGAGCAGTTCGCGACGATGCGATAGAGCCAGGTGCCGAAGTTGGCGCGGGACTCGAAGCGTCCCAGCTGGCGATACGCGCGGAGGAAGCTTTCCTGCACCACATCTTCGGCGTCCTGTTCGTTGCCGGTCATCCGGTAGGCCAGCCGGAACACGCTCCGGCTGTGCCGCTCGACGAGCGCGCGGAAGGCGTCGCTGTCCCCCTGGCGGGCACGGGCCAGGACGGCTGCTGACTCGGTCGCGTCCGTCGCGTCCATCTGCACAGATTAGACGGGGGCTAAGACCTGTGGTTAGCTCTGTTTGCGGGAGCGTCTGTCATTGCGGATTTCGGATTGCGGATTGCGGAAAGACACCCAGATTGCGGAAAGGCACCCGGGTCGCGGGCTACAAAGGCGCCGGTGACCAACAAGATAGCTGACCTGGCCGTTTATAGGGCGATGACGGGGGAGGCGGTCGCTTTGGCAATGGTGGCGGAGGTCCAGTCGATCGACCCGTCCGAGCGGCTCGATGTCCTGTTCGACGCCCACCGGGTGGACGGCCAAGCAACGAAAATCGACGCAACACCCGCTACCCGTCTCCAAGCAGGCGATGAGCTCAAGATTCCGTCGAAGTTTTTTTGAGTGCCTCGTCGCTGCGGTCGACCTGGTCGGGCGGGCGCGGTCGTTCTCCAGCGCTGCGTTCCGTTGCCGGGCGTCGTTACGCGACGCTCTGCATCTTGTTCGCGTAGTCGCGACCTGACGTTGGCGGAGGGAGTGGTTTTCCGTCCTGGTGATAGAGAGCAATAGCTTCGTCTACAACCTGACACAGTTGGTCGAAGACCGCTCTTTCATCCTGGCCGTGACACCCACCGTAGATCAACCCGGGAGAGCTCCCGACAAAGCATTGGTCCTCTTCCGACCACTCGACAATCTTCGCGTACCTTGCGCTTTCCTTCATGATTTTGACTCCTCAATGGCCCGTTTTACGGCGCGGACTTGGGAGTGCTTCGCATCGTCACCAGGGGCTCCCGATATTGTTATCGGTTTTGAGATCCTCGGGTGAACAAGGTTTCGGTGGCTGCCTTTTCCGCCCCGATCGACGAAACCCGCGCGATTACCGTGAGCCCGAACCGGCAGGCATGGCATCCTCCCGTCGAGGTTAGTCTCTCCCCGGTTTTCCTTCGCGTCCTACAACTTGGCTGCTTGCTCAAGC
>JANLRX010000092.1:0-1798 GCA_031362025.1 Chloroflexota bacterium | reverse complement strand
AGCGTGTCGCAGATATACGGGATCCCGCCGCTGAAGGAGCTGGCGCAGCTCCCCGGCCTCAAGCAGACGCATGAGTTGCGCTGGAACTTCGGCGTGACGTTGTCGGTCTGCCTGCTCGCACCGTTCGGAATGGCGGCGCTGCTGGAGGGCATCGAGGGGCGTCGCGAGCGTCTGTCTGTGATCGCGGGGCTCGCGGGGGTACTCGCAGTGGCGACGGTCGCTCTGCTGGTCCTGGCGGCGACCCGGAGCGACGCCGCCACGCTGCGGCTGATCACAGAGCAGCGCGGGGCGATCCTCAGCCCATCTGAGGTCATGGAGTCAGCGGATGACTTGTTCACGCACTTCCATCGGCAGGTGGGGTTGCTGGTGGTGGGGTTCGCGCTGGCCATCGGAGCGCTGCTCGTCCGGCGCAATCTCGCGCAGGCGGTGTGCGCGGGCATCTTCGTGGTGACGTTCGTCGACCTCTTCGGGTTCGGGTACGACTACAACGCGACGATCGAGCGCGATCAGCTCTACCCTGAGACGCCGGGCATCGAGTTCCTGCAGAGCGATGACGGCATCTTCCGCGTGGCACCGGTCGGTGCGTGGCTCGACCCGTTCCCCGGGTACACGGCAAACCTTTACGGGCTGGATACGATCGGCGGGTACGACCACTACCGGAACGAGGACTACCAGGCGTTCCTCGGGCCGATGCAGGCGCCCGCCGACGACGGGAACTACGCCGGCCCCGCCTACGTGACGATCGGCTCGGACCGCTGGCCGCTGAACGAGAACCTGCTGGCGCTGCTGAACGTGAAGTACATCGCCACGCCGCCGCAGGGCCTGGCGTCGAGCATCGTGGGGCAGCCGAAGAACGACACCCCGCTGGGCGTTTACGGCGACGTCACCCAGGGCCAGTCCTTCAACACCGAAGGCGCCGACGTCGACGCCTTCGAGTTCCTTCTCGGGACCGGCGGCGGCCCCGGACCGGACGTGCCGGTCACGATCCGCCTCACAAATGGCTCACCGTACGGCGAGACGCTGTACACACGGACGGTGGACGGCGCCACAATCCGGGATAACAAGTGGTTCCGCATCGACGTGCCGCCCGAAGTAGACACGGCAACCAACAATCCGTATTACATCGAAATCTCCGCACCGGACCTGCCCCAAAGCGCGCCCCTGTACGTCTGGGCGTGGAGCGAGACCGTCCTCCCGGACGCGTGGCGCTTCCAGTCCGGCCAGATAGCCCCTGGCACGCTCACGTTCCGCGCCCTCCGTGACCCGGATTGGTGGGCCTTGCCGGTGTACGAGGGCGATGACCTCGCGGTCTACGAGAACCTGCTCGCGCTCCCTCGGGCATGGGGTGTTGGCGAGGTCGAAGTCCTCTTAACCCGCGCCGCCGCCATCGAACGCGTCGCTGAGCCGTCATTCGATCCCGCCGAGAGCGTGGTCTTAGTGGAGGGCGACCCGCCGCAGGACGTGACGAGCCGACAGGCTGAAGGCATATTCGGCGCCGATATCGTGCGCTACGAACCCGACGCCATCGAGGTCCGCACGAGCTTCTCGGCGGACGGTTACCTCGTGATCAGCAACCAGTTCGACGGCGGGTGGAAGGCGACGATCGACGGCGAGGACGCTGAGATCGTGCGGGCGGACGGGATCCTGCAGGCGGTGCCGGTGCAGGCCGGCGATCACACCGTGAAGCTGGAGTTCGAGCCGGCGGAGTACGTCTGGGGTCAGCGGATCTCAATCGCGAGCCTGGTGTTGCTTCTTCTTTGTATCGCCGGCTTCGGGGCGTACCGGGTGCGAACGCGGA
>JANLRX010000084.1:0-1886 GCA_031362025.1 Chloroflexota bacterium | reverse complement strand
CGCCGAGCTCGCTCATCATCCGGCCAGCGTTCATCGGCATGTTGTCCCACTTCGATCGCGCCGATGCTTCGAGCGCGTTGCTGACCGCGTCACCGGCGGCCCCGACCTGCGCGGCGCGCTTCTTCGCCTCTTCGCGTTGGTCATCGGTCCGCACGTGCTCGAGGACTTCGAGGATGTCGGTCATGGCGGAGCGCGGGTCGGCGAGAACGCCGAGATCGAGCTTCCAGTTCTTCCCGATCTCCCGGATGTCGTTATCGATGTGCACGACCTTCGCGTTGGGGGGAAAAGGCGGCTCGTCCAGCGGGAAGAGCAGGGTGATCACCGGCGTCCCAATCGCGATGATCAAATCCGCGCTGGCGAACTGACCACGCAGCATCGGAGCCGAAACGACCGCCACGAGACCGCCGTACAACGGGTGCTTCGACGGGAACGGCAGCTCCGCCGCGAACGTGGTGAAGACCTTCGCGCCAATCGCCTCCGCAAGCTTCACAAGTTCGGCCTGGCCGCCGCTGATCGACACACCGTCACCGGCGATTATCATCGGCGACTTCGCTTCGGCCAGCATTCGCGCGATCTGTTCGACGGCATCGGGTGAGGGCCGCGTGCGAGTGTCGGCACGGTTGGATGGGAAGATGTCCATCTCCGCTTCTTCGTCCATCACGTTGGCGGGAACGGAGACGAACACGGGGCCACGCGGCGGCTGTTGTGCGGACTGGAAGGCGCGCCGCAGCAGGACGGGGATCTCGGCGGCGTCTTCGGCCTGGGCTGCCCACTTCGTGACGGGTTCCGCCAATCGCACGAGGTCACCGGCGAGGATCGGCTCCTGGGAAGCGCCACGCTGCGGGTGCTGACCAGCGTAGACGACCAGTGGCGTGCCGACGCGGTACGAGTTGTAGAGCATGCCCATCGCATTGCCGAGGCCCGGCATGATGTGCAACTGAAGGAAGGCCGGGTTGCCGCTGGCCCGCGCATAGCCGTCCGCGACGCCGGTGGCGACGGCCTCCTGCAGGGAGAGGATGTACTCGATCTGCGGGTACTCCTGGAGGGCGTCGATGAACGCTTGCTCCGTCGTCCCGGGGTTGCCGAAGACGTACTTCACTCCTTCGGCGACGAGTTGATCCAGCATCGCGTAGCGGCCGGTGAGTCTGGGCATGGGGCTGTCTCCTTCCGCCGGAAAGGATAGCACCCCGGGATTAACCACGCGTTCACCGAAGGCACCGAAACCGGAAGCCAGTATCCGGTATCTATCTATACAGAGGATAGACAAGACTGATGGCAATGCGAGCGGTCACCACGAATCCCGGCACGGGCATCCCGCCTATCTGGCGCGAGGCCTTGTGGCCGGCTGACTGGCTGTCCCTGCGCATGTCCTCGGTGTACCGGGGCCGCGGCGTCCCGCGAGGCGACGGCGGGGCCGTTGTCCTGATCCCCGGGTTCCTCTGCTCCGACGCGATCATGTACGAGATGTACTCCTGGCTGGGCCGCGTTGGATACAAGCCCTACCTCTCGAACATCGGACTGAACATCAACTGCCCGAACGCTAGCGCCATCAAAGTCGGCGAGACCGTCGCGCGGGCCCAGGCCGAGACCGGGCGCCGCGTGCGAGTCGTTGGCCATTCACTGGGCGGGTTGGTCGGACGGCGGGTCGCGCTGGACCGGCCGGAGCTGGTGTCGCAACTGGTCTACCTGGGCTCGCCGATCCGCGGGGTGCACGCGCACCCGGCGGTCGTGGCGACGGCGGCGATGCTGGCCGGCGCTCGATCGATGGTCGGGCAAGGCGCTTGCCTCTCGTCGGCATGCACTTGCCGGATCAGCAACGACATCGACCAGGCGCTGGAAGACCACATCCAGCACGCGGCGATCTACACCCGAGGCGACGGGGTCGT
>JANLRX010000495.1:0-4022 GCA_031362025.1 Chloroflexota bacterium | reverse complement strand
GCTGGACGAGTTCCGGCCGAACCTCGAGCACACGATCCAGGTGCTGCAGGGTGCGGCGCCGGGCGTCCCGATCTTCCTGATGAGCCTGTACAACCCGTTCTCCGGCGGCACCGAGATTCTCGATACGATCGGGGCGCTAGCGCTCGAGGGCCAGGCCGACACGCCGTTTCCGGGTGGCCTGAACGACGTCATCCGCGACGTCGCCGTCGCCCACCCCGGCGTGGTGCTGGTGGAGTGGTACTCGCTGTTCCTGCAGAAGCAGAGTGAATACGTCTCGCAAGACCTGATCCACCCGAACGATACGGGCCACCGGGTGATGGCGGACGCTGTGCTGGCGGCGATGGGCGCGGAGTAGCGGCGTCGGCCGCCCAATCCTTTGTTTATTGAGCGGCCCTGAGAGATTAGACTGAGGCCAATGAACTACGACGTAATCGTGGCCGGCGGCGGGCCTTCGGGCAGTACGGCTGCGCGACTGCTGGCGAAGCGCGGTGCGAAGGTGCTGCTCCTCGACAAGCAGAAGTTTCCCCGCGACAAGCCCTGCGGTGGCGGCGTCACCATCCGTGCCGCGTCAGTGCAAGACATCGACCTGACGCCGGTCATCGAACGCACCATCCACGGCGCGCGGTTCTCACTGCGGCTCGGCCCGGACTTCGAGCGTAAGGACACCCGCCCCCTCACATACATGACGCAACGCTCGCGGCTCGATGCCTATCTTGTCGAACTCGCCGCCGAGGCTGGCGCTGACCTGCACGACGGCGACGGCGTGCGCGAGATCGAAGCAAACGGCGTCGCCACGGTCCGCACGGACCGCGACGTTTACACCAGCCGCGTGCTCATAGGCGCGGACGGGGCGAACGGGCTCACCGGGCGCGCGCTAGGCCTCCGCCAGGAGTACGAGGAGGCGGTCGCGCTCGAAGGGCTAGTGCCGTTTACGCCGGATGTGCCCGAGGAATGGCGCGACGTCTTCGCGCTGGACCTGGGCGGACTGGCGGGCGGCTACGGCTGGGTGTTCCCCAAGGCGGACCACCTGAACATCGGCGTCGGCTGCTGGAAGTACGCCAGCTTTACGTTGCGCCCGAAGCTCGCCGCCCTCGCCCGCCGCTACGGCTTCGACGAATCGCGGCTGGAGAACCTGCGCGGTCACCACCTGCCGGTGCGGGTCAGTGGATCACCGATCGCGCGCGGCCCGGTCGCGCTCACAGGTGATGCCGCCGGGCTCGTGGACCCGCTTTCCGGCGAGGGCATCCACATGGCGTTTGCCAGCGGACGGCTCGCGGCGGAACACGCCGGGCTCGTGCTGTCCGGCGAGGAACAGGACATGATGGGCTACCAGGCCGCCGTGGACCGCGAACTACAGACCGAACTCGACGTCTCGCGCAAACTGCAGGAACTGTTCAACTTCGCGCCACCGCCGTACCTTGCGCTGATGCGACGCAGCGAGCGTTTCTGGCGCTTCTTCTGCGCCCTCGTCCGCGGCGAGGTGACGTACCTCGACTTCGTGAGAATCATCGGGCCGGCCGCGATCGCGATGGAGTTCTTCTCGGGCGTCGCACACCGGCGGCGGATGGAGAGGGTGACGTCTGGCATGCAGATGCTGAACGGAGCGCGTTCGGCTTGATGCGCCTGCTCCTCGCGCTCATCGCATGTCTTGCAGTAGTGCTGGCCGCGTGCGGTGGCGACGACGACGCTGACGTCACCCCGACTGCCGTAGTCACCGAAACGGCGGCCGTCAGCGAGACGCCCTCGCCGAGCCCGACGCTTCCGCCGTTGCTGACGCCGGGGCCGGTGCAGGCCACCGGCGCACAGTCCCTCGAAAGCACCGTGATCACGTTCCAGACCGCATTCGGGGATACCGGACTGAACACGGAGATCGCGGACGACCCGGAGGAGCGCCACATCGGGCTGATGTTCCGCGAGTCGCTCGGCGAAGACTTCGGAATGCTGTTCATCTGGCCGGAGGACACGAACAGCGGCTTCTGGATGCAGAACACGCTCGTTCCGCTGTCGATCGCCTTCGTGAAGGCGGATGGCACCGTCATCGAGATCGAGGAAATGGAGCCGGAGACGACGGAGCTGCACAGCTCGCCGGAGCCGTTCCGATATGCGATCGAGGCGAACATCGAGTGGTTCGAGGAGAACGGGGTGAAGGTGGGCGATACGGTGGACCTTGGGAGCGCGCAGCGGTAGGAAGCAGAAGAGGCCCCGGGTTGCCCCGAGGCCTCTCGCGCAGGGTTTGATCAGCTAGTCGTCGTTAGTTTCGCCGTCGGCGCCGTTGTCTTCGTTCTGATCGCCGTTCGGCCCGTCGTCATCGGTCTCGCCGCCCTTCTCCACCTTGTCGCCGACAACGTTGAAGTCGCGGTCGAGCTGTACGTCCACCTGGCTCCCGTCATCGAGCGTGACCTCTACTTCGTAGTAGCTGTCCTCGTCGCCGACTTCGGTCTCGGTGACGGTGCCGCCGCCGGTGTGCGCGAGGGCCGCCGCGCTGGCCTGGTCCAGCGCTTCGCCGGTAATCGGCTCTTCGTTATCGCCGCCGGTCGCGCCCGTGGCCATCGCACCGCCGCCCACCAGGGCCACCAGCACGAGACCCGCACCCGCGAACCCCAGCAGTCGTTTGTTCTTCAGCATCTGCTTCCTCCTTTCTCCCGTTTGGTGTTTGTACAGGTTGAGATTAGGCGGGGCAGATGAAGTGCCGGTGAAGTGGGGATGAACGGGTGAGGTGCCGGCACCTTCGACTGGCCATACGGCTCAGTGGAAGGTTAAATACCGCGACAACATACGTGACATGTCGTGTCATTTGTCGTTGCGAAAGGAGCGATTTTGAATCTATAATACCTTCGATAAGCTGCGCCATTGGCGGCGACATTGTCGTAGAGCGAGGAGTACCAATTGCCCTCTTGGAATGTTCATTTTGGACTATCAGTAGACTTATCCAGTCCAGAGATAGTCCGGCAAATCGAACGCGCCCACGCGCTTTCTTCTGTGATTCAAGAGGTGCCTATACCTCCCTACCTTAGGGTCGAACTCGACACCATTAACATCATGCGCGCCGTAAGAGGAACGACGGCAATAGAAGGCGCGGAGGTCTCTACTGCGGAGGTCCGCGAAATTATGCGATCCCCTACCCGGATGACACTTTCCCAAGCTCGGCAGCGTGACGAACAGGAGGTCAAGAACGCACAAATCGTGATGACCTACGTTGCGAACGTTCTCAAGCGGCACCCTAACCATCCCGTTACACAGGAACTCATATGTACGATCCACGAACTAACGACTCGCAATATTCCCTATGAAAACAATGAACCAGGAAAGTACCGCAATCATCATGTCAGCGCAGCGGACTATCAGGCGCCACCCGCGGATCAAGTAAGACGGCTGATGACGGAGTTTGTTGACTGGTTAAATTCTCCGCCAGCATCTAATTGGGATCCAATTGTCAGAGCTCTAGCGGCGCATTTCTACGTTATTAGTATCCACCCATTCGGGGATGGTAATGGCAGAACCTCGCGGGCACTCGAGAGCTTCCTCCTTTATCAAGGTAACGTGAACGCTAGGGGGTTCTACTCCCTCGCGAATTACTACTATCAACATCGCCCTGAGTATGTCTGGCATTTGGACAATGCAAGATTCAATTCAGGCCAGGATTTGACGCCGTTCATTCGATTCGGACTCGATGGCCTCGTTGAAGAGCTTCAAGTTGTTCACACTCAGGTGGTTGACGAAGTTCGGTTGATCTCATTTCGCGACTATGCCCGAGACATGTTCCAACAAACGGGTAGGCTCGGGACAAGGGCCGGAGCAAGAGTCTTTCACCTCTTAATCGCAATGGGGCGCGACCCAATGCCGTTAGCCGAGATCGCGGCCAACCCCCTCTATCGAAGAGTGTCAACCCGAACCTTGCAGCGAGACATAGCATTCTTGAAAGACGAGGGACTCGTACGAATCGAGGATGGTGCCGTCGTGCCAAATTTGGAATTGATGGACCAATTTACAATGAACGAAATCGGTCAGGGAGTGAACTTCCC
>JANLRX010000450.1:0-3092 GCA_031362025.1 Chloroflexota bacterium | reverse complement strand
CCGCGCCGCTAGCGACACGCCACTTTCGTTGACCTGCGCGGTGGATTCTGCGATATTTGCGTCGCCTTATGGCAGAAGGGGGCTCTGGATGCGTGCACGTCCCATCCTCGCACCAATAGCGGCGCTTATCGCCGTGCTCCTGCTAGCCGCAGACGCGCCCGCCACTGCGTCTTCACCCCGCGGCGACGTCAATTGCTCCGGCGCGACCAACGGCCTCGACGCGCTCGATCTGCTCCTCACGATGGCCGGCAACGACGTGACGCTACCCGAGGGTTGCCAGGCGCTTGGGCATGACACGGTCGCAGGGGTCGCCGGTGACGTGAACTGCGACGGTGAGTTCGACTTGCTGGACCCGATTGCTGTACTGCGACTGATCGGCAACGTACCGACGCACCCATGCTTCGCCGCATCCTTGTCCGACTTCGGAGTCACTGGCACCGAGATCGGCCCAGACGGGGGAACGCTGAGCACGACCGATCTCGACGGGTCGGAGTTCACCCTCGAGATCCCGGCAGGGGCGCTGCTGGGGCCGGAATTCATCAAGATGACTCCACTAGACTCAATCGGGAACTTGCCGGTGCCAGGCGGCCTCATCGCAGCCGTGGACCTGCAACCTTCGGGCATCGAGTTCTGGGAGCCGGCGATCCTTACAATCGACCCGCCCAATGACCTACCGCCCGCGGACCAAACTCCGTTCATAATCAGCAACGGCGAGTTCGTCCGGTATCCGCTCGTGCTCGAGTCCTCTGAGATACAACTGCCGCTTACGCACTTCAGCGCGGCCGGACTCGCTCAAGGGCCTGCGGATGAACTGCCGCCACTCTCCTCGCCATTTGACGCGTACACCGCCGAACTGGCCGCACTCGTCCTTCCGCAACGCGTCGCCTTGCTCGGCGGAGGTTCTGGCGACCCGCAGTTTGAATCCAGCCTGGCCGAACTGATGGACGCCTATTACGACGCGAACCTTGCGCCCGGCCTACAGGTTTCGGAAGTGAATACGGCTGGCCTCGGCGCCTGCCCGGTCGAGATAACACTCGTACGCCACGCTTGGACGTTCGTGGCGCTGGGCCAGACGATCGGCGGACAGCAGCAGTACCCGCGCCTACAGCAGGCCCTCCAGGCCCTGTCCCCTTACCTGGCTGGTTGCCGCCAGCGTGACTTCGAGCTCTGTGTCCAGTTCCATGACCTTGGCGCTATCGGCCGGATCATCGCCTATACGCGTGTCATGGCGCTCCTGGGCATTCCCGACTCACCGAGTCCGCTTGACGAGATGATCGAGAAGTGCGCCCGGTTCGAAGTCTCCTTCCTGAGTTGGATCTGCACCGACGATGTGCTGGACATCTGTGAGGAGGGCATTAGCTATCGCTTCCTGACGCGCCAGAATCCGGTGTTCTCGATGTCACTAGCGCCGTCAACAGGGCCCCTTGCGAGCGCGCCCCTTGAGCTGAGCGCCGGCGACTGGAACGAACATTTTGGTTGCCTGGGCTACATGGAAAGCCCGGGCAGCACCTTGCGAATACTTAGCGGCGGCGTCTCGGCGAATCTGCTGAGTTCCAGAAATTCGAGAACCACGCCACCCTTCCGGCTCATCATCAATCCGGGCGCACCGGAGGAAACGCTGTTTCTGACCTGCGATTTTGGCGGTGGCGTTGACATTCAGCACCACAGGTTGTGGTGGGAGAAGTGGTGCAGCTTCCACAATCGCGACATGCTGCCGAACCCCGATCCCACCGCCGTTTGCTTCCCCAACGAGCCGTCAAACGGATGGCCGTTTGCCATAACACGGAACGGCTGGCGCGGGACGGGCGACGGCCACTGGAGCCTGGACTATGTGCGCTACTACTACGAGGCTGGCGTCTTCGAGATCGGTTGGGAAGGGTTACACATCAATATCTGGCACCGACCCCTTCCCTGACCGGACACGGTCGCGCTTACTTCTTGCAGACGTAGTACACGTTGATCGGATCGCCCTCAACGTGGTGCGTCTCGACCGACGTGAACCCGGCCTCCGCGAGCAGCTCCTTCGCCAGCTGTTCGCCCCAGCAGGTGCCGAGGCCCTCGCCGTCGTAGGCAAGCGAGACCGTCATGCAGTGGAACGTTGACCACGTGAAGAACAGCGGCGCCCACGGGTTGCCGACGTTCTCTTCTAACTTGCTGGACGCCGCGATGTCGACGAGCAAAAATGTCCCGGCAGGTCGCAGTGCCCGTGCGATGTTTGCCAGCACCTTCCGCGGTTGCGCTTGGTCGTGGATCGAGTCGAACGCGGTAATCAGGTCATATGAATCGGCCAGATCCATCGCCGCCACGTCAACCAACTCGAACTTCGCGTTCGACAGCCCCCACTCCTTCGCCTCTTGTCTGCCTGAAGCGATCCCCTCCTCCGACATGTCGAGTCCTGTGAAGCGGCTGTTCGGGTAAGCCCGCGCCATCACGTTGATCGCGTGCCCTGCTCCCGTGCCGACGTCCGCCACGTCGATCCCCTCCGCCATGCGTTCGGGCAGGCCCGGGACGAGTGGCACCACCACGTCCACCAGCACGGCATCGAAGACGCGCCCCGTCTCCTCCTTCTGAATCCCCTGGAACGCCGGGAAGTCGCTGTACGGCAGCCCGCCGCCCTTCCGGAAGCACTCCACGATCCCGTCTTCAACGCTCCCCAGCAGTGCGATGTACTGCATCATGAACGCCAGGTTGTCTGGCCCAGCCGCCCGCGTCAGCACGGTCGCGTGCTCCGCTGGCAGTGCGTACCGCTGGCTCGCCGCATCGTAGTCGATGAAGCCTCCGGTGACCATGCCGCCGAGCCATTCCCGCACGTAGCGTTCGTTGAGCCCTGCCGCCTTCGCGACCTCGTCGCTCGTCGAGGGCGGCATCTCTGCCAGCTTGTCGAACAGCCCGGTGCGGTGTCCAACGCTCACCATGAGCGCCAGCGAGCCGCCTGTCATCACGCCGATCGTCTTTTCGGCAAACGCTTCCGCCTTCGCCTGGTCAAAAGTTTGAGAACTCATCTTCCGCTCCTTACTCGCGAAAATTTTAAGCCGGCGTTGGCCCCCGCACCACGCCCATCTCCCGCATCTCACCGATTGTCAGGATGTGCC
>JANLRX010000465.1:0-3273 GCA_031362025.1 Chloroflexota bacterium | reverse complement strand
TGCGATTGACGGCATCTGGAACACGGGCGACTGCGTGGGATACGGCCCCCAGCCGTGCGAGTGTATCGCCCTGATGCGCGAAGCTGGGGCGACGTGGGTAGGCGGGAACCACGAACGCGCAGCGACAGGGGCGATCAGCACGGACGACTTCAATGCGCAGGCGGCGGAAGCGGCGCAGTGGACGGCGGGACAGCTCCGCGTGGACGAGAAGGCGTTCCTCGACGCGCTGCCGGAGACGGCGATCGAAGGGGAGTTCACGCTCGTGCACGGGACCCTGCGCTGGCCGATCTGGGAGTATCTGTTCGACACGGACGCGGCGCTTGGACACCTGGCGCTGCAGCAGACGCGGTTCGGGATCGTGGGTCACACGCACGTGCCGATGGTGGTGATCGAGGACTCGGCTGCGCCGGAGGGATGCCGGCTGCACAAGCTGGCGGATGGGCAGTCTGTGGACCTGGACCAGGGGAAACGGTTGGTGCTGAATCCCGGCAGCGTGGGTCAGCCGCGAGACGGGGACCCGCGGGCATCGTACGGGCTTTACGACAGCGAGGCGCAGACGTTCACGCTGAACCGGGTCGAGTACGACATCGCGGAGACGCAGAAGCTGATGGCGGAAGAGGGGTTGCCGCTTTGGTTAATCCAGCGGCTATCAAGCGGGCAGTAGTTCCCGGTGGCGGGCGTTTCCCCCGCCCCGCCCCGTTGACAGAGCTGAAGCTCCGTCCGTACGTCAGAGGTGACAGAGTTCGTGATGTTGAGGTGCTAACTTGGCGTTCGCGGGCGGGTGGTTGCCCCTCCCCAGATCCCTTCGCGAAGCACGATGCTCCCGCGACCAGGCGCTTGGAGCGCTCAGGATGACGGCTTAGCCGACGTTGGCGGAGAACCAGTCCCAGTACTCGGGCCACTGGGGGAGCGTGGTGCCGTCGCTGTGGGCGTAGTAGAGGCCGGCGGCTTCGGCGTAGCCCTCGATCGGGTTGGGGGCGTAGAGGGTGACACCGGTGCCGAACTCGTTGATGTAGCTGAGGTCGCGGCCGTCGTACTCGAAGAAGGCGTTGATCTGGCTCCATGACTGGTTGGCGTTGGCCCGAAGCTCTTCGTCTGAGATGAGCTGGGTCCAGCCGGTGGCGGCCATGAAGGACTTCATCTCGGGGGTGAGCAGGGCTTCGACGTACTGGCCGGGGCCCATATCGCGCATCTGGTAGGCGTGCGACATCTCGTGGGCGATCGTCTGGGCGGTGGAGCCAGTCTGGAGGACGATCTGGTTGGCCGCGAAGGTGCCACCCTGTCCGCGGTCCTCGTTCGAGTAGTAGTTTGCGGCACGGTCGCCGTACGGCTGCCAACCGGCTTCGGTGCGCCCGGCGTTGTTCGAGAGGAAGGTCAGCGCGCCACCGTCGCCGGCGACGATCGCTGCGATGACGTTATTCGGCATGGAGGTGAGCGCGGTGCGGACGGCGCCGAGGTTGCGGAGCTGGCGCTGCTCGTCCGTTCCCCAGTCCTGGCCGTCCGTGAGGACGCGCACGCCGAAGTCGTTCTGGATCTGCGCGACGAGATCGGCAACGGCGGAGCCCGGCGTCGGCGTTGCAATCGGTGGCGTCGGTGAGGCGGTGCCGGGGGTCGGCGTCGAGAGGCTTGGCCCGGTCGCGGTGGAGAGCGCGGTCGGCGTCGGCGGTTGGGTGTTCGTCGGGAAGACGGGATTCCCGGTGGCGGGAATGATCGCCGGCGTCGTGCTGATGCTGGAGGTGACCGGCGTCCGGGTGTCCGTAGGCCGTGAGGTGGGCGTGTCCGTGTCGCGCGCCGGTTGGGTGCTGACGCCGAGCACTGTCGGCGGCAGGGTGTAGGCGGAGACTCTGGTGTCGGGGTCGCTGCCTCCGGCGAAGATGGCGACGGCCCCGAAGATTGCGGCGAAGAAGACGATGCCCGCGGCGCCCAGCTTCAGGCTGAGCGCCAGGGACCCCTCTGTTGCGGCTTCCGGCTGCTCATTCGAATCGCTGGGGCCCGACTGGGCCATTGAGTACCCTCCCGAGGCTCGTCACCGGCGTCTGGTCGGCGGCTTCGTCTTTCTTGCCTGTGAATACAAGTTAAGGTCTGGTTCAGGCGGTGTCAGTTAATGACTGGTAAAGATTAGAACGCTACTGGAGCGTAAGTGGTTCCGAGGCTACGAAGAAGGGGTTCGCGGCGCTGGTGTGTTGCGTCCTCGTATAATCCCGAAGCGAGCAATTGAAGGAGGCGAGATGGAGCAGCAAGAGCCGGTGCGCCTGACGATCGCGCTACCGCTGGCAGACGAGCTGATCGAGGCGATCCGGGGCGTCTCGGGCCGGCTGGAGGTGACGCCGCTGACGCGGATGCAGCGCCACGTGTATCGCGATGGCAAGCCGCTGTGGGCGGGCTACCAGGAGCGGTCGAGCCCGGAGGACGAAAGCGAAGACGAGGCGCGCGAGACGCTGGACCCGATCCTCGCCCGGACGCAGGTGCTGCTGACCAACCCGATCGTCCCGGACGGGATCCTCGACCGCGCGCCGGAACTGCAGTGGCTCCAGCTGACGAGCGCGGGCGTGGACCGGCTTTTCGAGACGGACACCGTGCAGTCGGGCCGGATCTCGGTGACGACGGCGACGGGGATGCACGCGGTGCCGATCAGCGAGTACGTGATCGGGGCGATGATTGCCTTCGCGAAGGGGTTTCCGCGTTCGATGCGGGCGCAGGCGGATGGGCAATGGCGGCCGTACCTGGCGCAGGAGCTGGAGGGCGCGACGGTGGGCATCGTCGGGCTTGGGGCGATCGGGCATCGGGTCGCAGAGCTGGCGAAGGTGCTTGGGATGCGGGTGATCGCGATGCGTCGCACCGCTGACCGGCGGATGACGGGCGAAGAGGCGGGCGAGACGTGCTTCGATGAGCTGCTGCCGCCGCCGGACCTGGACTACCTGCTGCTCGAGTCGGACTACGTGGTGCTGGCGCTGCCGCTAACGTCGGGATCGCATCACTTGATTGGCGAGGCGCAACTGCGATCGATGAAGCCGAACGCGGTGATCGTGAACATCGCGCGCGGTGCGGTGATCGATCAGAAGGCGCTTGTGCGGGCGCTGAAGGAAGGGTGCGCGCTCGTAATCGATGAACTGGACGTGTGCCTGCATCCGCTGATGACGCGGATGCTTATCGAGATGTTCAACTCGGCGACGAACGCCCACGGAGCGCAGCTCATCTTTTCGACGCACGATTCGAGCCTGCTCGGGCTTGATCTCTTCCGGCGGGATCAGATCTGGTTCGCGGAGAAGAGTC
>JANLRX010000457.1:0-1798 GCA_031362025.1 Chloroflexota bacterium | reverse complement strand
GCCGAGGGGCGCGGAGGCCGCATCGCCGCCCGCGGGCTCTGTGTAGAAGGCGTAGACGTAATGGTTCGTCTCGAAGTCTGGGTCCAGCGTGAGGCCGGTGATCCCCCAGTCGAGGGACAGCCACTGCGCTACGCTCACCTGTGTGAACGGCTGCGGCTGCAGGGTTCCATCGGCGAGGATGATCTGGATCGCGCCGTCGTACTGCTCGGCGTAGAAGATGCGGCCGTCCGGGGCGAACGCGATGGAGCTAACGCTGTCCGCGGTGCCGCCTGACGCGATGACCTCCGCGCCGAGGCCGAATGCGAAGTCAACACCGCCGCCGGTATCATCGTCGTCACCACAGGCGGGGACGAGAATGAAGAACAGGACGGAGAGAGGAACGATGAGGAACGCTCGTGCGTTCATTGAGAAGGAATATATCAGAGGCCCGCGTGACGATACAGCGTTGTGGCGTGCAATTGCTCGCCGCACGGCGCTCGAATAGACTGTTGAACAAACTTGCTGACCTATCGAGGACGTATTCCCGCATAGATGGCTGAAGCTGCAGCACAGGCCCCCCGCCTCCCGGCCGGCGAGGCCTCCCTCATCCGGTTCTCCGTTCGCATCCCCGCGATTGCGCCCCTTTTGCTCGCCGGTTTAGTCCTGCGATTGGCGCTGGCGTTCTTGCCGGGGTTCGGCGTGGATATCGGTACGTTCACGGCCTGGTCCAACGACCTGGCAACGAACAACCCCTGGAACTTCTACCGGGAAGGCTTCTTCGCGGACTATGCGCCGGGCTATCTGCACGTGCTCTGGTTCCTCGGCGAGCTGAACCAGCAGTTGCACCTCACCGGCGAACAGTTCGAGTACGTGCTGAAGCTGCCTTCGATCGCCGCGGACCTCGGTTCCGCCTTGCTCATCTACGTGGTGCTGGCCGGTCAGCGGATGCGCGTGCGATTGGCCGTGGTCGCGGCGTACCTGGCGTTCCCGCCCGCGCTGTTTATCGGCGCGATCTGGGGGCAGGTGGACAGCATCCTCTCGTTCTTTTTGCTGCTCTCGGTCTACTACATTGGCACGAACCACCCGGTGCGCGGGGCCGTGGCCTACACGATCGGGTTCATCGTGAAGATCCAGGCGATCGCGGCGCTGCCATTCCTGGCGTTCTGGATCCTGCGCGACCAGATCAACTTCAACCCGAAGCCCGGCCAGCCGATGATCGCTAACCCGAAAGTGCTGGCGATGTGCGTCGTCGCGCCGCTAGCCGCGTTGATGGTGGTGATCACGCCGTTCTTCGAGCTTGAGCCCTGGCGCTTGTACGACGTGATGGAGCACGCCACGAAGACCGAGAACTACCGGGTGAACTCGTTCTGGGCGTACAACTTCTGGAACACCGGCGGCCTCTTCGAGATGGGCTTCCGGTGCGACGGCAGCCAGTGCCCCGACCCGCCGCCCGGCACCCCTGACCGCGCGACGTTCTGGTGGGGCGTCGCCACGCGCTGGTGGGGCCTCGGGATGTTCATCATCGCGATCGCGGCGATCATCTTCACCTTCCGCAACGCCCGCGGGACGGGTTTCCTCGCGCTGGGCACGGCGCTCTCCGTCCTCGCCTTCTACCTGTTCATGACCCGCATGCACGAGCGCTATGCCTTCGCGGCGTTCCTGCCGTTCCTCGTGGCCTGCGCGCTAATCCAGAGCCGGGTGCTCTGGGCGACTTTCGTCGCGGCGTCGGCGATCCACTTCTTCAACCTCTACCACGTCTACGAGTACTACTACCCGAACGAACTGCTCTGGCAACGGGGTTACGACTGGCTCGCACACG
>JANLRX010000431.1:0-4434 GCA_031362025.1 Chloroflexota bacterium | reverse complement strand
GGCGGCAGCGTCCCAGTGCTCGCTGCCGCTGACCTCGGACATCGTGAGCCCGCCAAGCGCCAGGCAAAGGCCGATGAGCGCCGCGCTGTCCTCGAAGAAGACGGTCTTGATCGTGACATCGGGGGATTCAGCGATGTAGCGCCGCAGCGACCATCCACGAGCCCTGGCGCCGGACAGCAGCCCCCGGATGGCCACGGTGAACGAGGCGGATTCGAACACCACGGCGGAGAGGAGCACGCCGTACGCCACGGTCAGCTCGAAGCTGGAACGGTGGTGCTCGTCGGACTCGATTGCGGTGCGGATGCCCTCGTAGAACGAGAAGGTGGCTCCGGCGACGAAGATGAAGATCGCGGCGAGGAAGGACCAGAAGAACGCTTCCTTGCCGTAGCCATGGGGGTGCTTCTCGTCGGCGGTAGTGTGGGAGAGGTTGATTCCGACGAGGAGGAAGACCTGGTTCACCGTGTCGGCGACGGAATGACCGGCCTCGGCCAGCATCGAGGCGCTCCCGGTCATCAGCCCGGCAATCAGCTTTCCGATCGCGATCAGGAAGTTCGCGACCATCGCTGCCAGCACAGCCGTCTTGCTCTCGCCTCCCTCGCCGGCGGTCGCGCGTCTTTCCGGAATTGGGGCGACGGTTTCTGTTGCCTCTGCCATCTTGTCGCACATCATACGACGGCGCTTGATATGCGCCAGATTCGGTAAACAAGCGGTGACTTAACCAACTCTAGCCACAAGGCGCTGTTGGCTGCCGTAACCGGGCAAGTGGCCTCGTAGTCCCTATCTACGGAGGTCCCAAAGTATGAACTATGTCCCAACCCGCAGGTTGCTTACAGGCGCGCTTGCCACGACCCTGGCGAGCGCCGCGATCATCGCCGCAACGATCCTCGGTGGAACGGCCGGCTCGTCCGCAGACACGAGTCTGGACACCGAAGAGCAGGCCTTTGTCACGCTCCTGAACCAGTACCGCGCCCAGAGCGGTCTTGCCCCGATGCTCATCGACCCCGGCCTGCAGGGTGCGGCGGACTGGATGGACAACGACATGGGCGTGAACAACTACTTCAGCCACACAGACTCGCTGGGCCAGAGCCCCTGGACCCGCATGTGCAATTTCGGCTACTGCTACAACACGTACAAGGGCGAGAACATCGCCGCCGGCTACACGACCGGGGCGGCGGTCTTCGAAGGCTGGCGGAACTCACCGGGACACAATGCCAACATGCTCGGCGTCAACTACCGTGTGATGGGGATCGCCCGCCTCTACGTCCCCGGCAGCACCTACGGTTACTATTGGACGAACGACTTCGGTGGCTACGTAACCGCGAACTCGTACCCGCCGCAGGGCCCGACAAACACCCCGGCACCGACCAACTCGCCGGCGCCGACCGCTACCCCGACAGCCGTGCCGACAGCGTCGCCGACCAAGACGCCGTCGCCAACACCGTCACCGACCGCGGCGCTGACGTTTACGCCGACGCCGACTCCGACGCCAACAGCGTCACCGACACCCGTACCAACGTTTACGCCGTCGCCGACGCCTTCTCCCACCGCTTCACCGCCGCCTGGCTGCCCCCTGGACAGCGACTGCGACGGGTGGACCGATGGGCTGGAGCTCTACATGGGTACGAATCCGTTCAGCGACTGCGCGGCTACGCTGATCGCCAACGACGAGGACCCCGACCCGAACCCGATCGACACCAACGACGACCGCAGGTTGAACACGGTGGATGCGATCGCTTACTTCGGGCACTTGAACTCCATACTCGGAGATTGGGAGTACGACGCGCGCCTGGACCTGAACGTAAACGGCGTCGTGAGCACCCTCGACATGATCCCGCTAGCTGTCGGACTGAACACCACCTGTAGCTAGCGTTTCCCGGAACGACAAAAGAGGGCCGGTCATCTGACCGGCCCTCTCGCGTTTTGCGGGCCGTGCGCTAGTCGAGGCGCTCGATGATCGTCGCGGTGCCGAGACCGCCGCCGCAGCACATCACCTCGAGGCCGTAGCGGCCGCCGGTGCGCTCCAGCTCGTGCAGCATCGTCGTCATCAGGCGGGCGCCCGTCGCGCCGAGCGGATGGCCGAGTGCGATCGCGCCGCCGTTGACGTTGACCTTCGACATGTCCGGGTTCAGCTCCTTGTGCCAGGCCAGGACGACGGAGGCGAACGCCTCGTTGATCTCGAACAGGTCGATGTCCTTCATCTCGAGACCGGCATTCTTCAGCACCTTCGGGGTCGCCGTGATCGGGCCGGTGAGCATCAGCACCGGGTCGGAGCCGACGACAGCCTGACCGATGATCCGGGCGCGCGGCTTGAGGCCAAGCTCGTCGGCCTTCTCGCGGGACATCAGCAGCACGGCGGAAGCGCCGTCCGTGATCTGCGAGGAGTTGCCCGCGTGGTGGATGCCGTCCGGCCGGAATGACGGCTGCAGGCTCCCCAGCTTCTCCAGGGAGGTGTCGCGGATGCCCTCGTCAGTGTCAGCGGTGTGGGCGAGGCCCTCCAGCTTCACGTCGATCGGGAGGATCTCCCGCTTGAAACGGCCCTCATCGCGGGCGCGAGCGGCCTTCTGGTAGCTCTCCAGCGCGAACTGGTCGACGTCGGAGCGGCTGATGCCCCACTTCACGGCGATCTCCTCGGCGGAGATGCCCTGACCGGTCAGCGGGTACTTGGCCATGATCTCGGGGTTGAACGGGAACCCGGGGCCCTGCGTGATCGTGACGCCCAGCGGGACGCGGGACATCGACTCGACGCCACCGCCGATGGTGATGTCGCAGGTACCGGCCTGGATCAGGTTCGCGGCGAAGTGGATGGCCTGCTGGCCGCTGCCGCACTGCCGGTCGACAGTGGTCGCCGGGACGGTGTAGGGAAAGTCGGCGGCGAGAAGCACGTTGCGGGCGACGTTTGCGCCCTGCTCGCCTGTCTGGCTGACGTTGCCGAAGACGATGTCCTCGACCATCGACGACTCGATGCCGGCGCGCTTCACGACCTCGTTCAGCACCTTCGCGCCGAGGTTCACGGGGTGGACGCCGGAGAGGACACCGTTGCGTCGCCCCATCGGCGTGCGAACGGCTTCAATGATGACAACTTCTCGGGACATTTTGGGTGGGCCTCCTTGTGTTTTAGTAGCCAGGATTCAGTAGCAAGTAGCCAGAGGCTGGCGACAGTATTTTAGCACTCGCTAAGTAGAGCGGGATTTCAGGATTCGGGCTGCAACATTTCATTTCGGCAGAAAGGCTTGGCCGTGGTGGCAACGGGCAAACGCCAGTTCACACGCCGGAAGAAACAAACGTTCTGCGAAGCCGACGACAGCATCTTCGTGTGAGGCAGCTAGTCAGTCGGACGCTCACGGTTGGGTAACACGATGCCTGTTCTGATTATCTCGGCTGGATCTACTCCAGGTTGCAGAGGGTGGACCTCTAGCGCGAGACCGTACTGCGCCCCAAACTCCTCTTGAAGTTCTTTAGGCAATACTCCGATGTTGTTGAGCCAATGATGGGCCGGAAAAAGCGGCTTGTCGTCGCCCAAGTCGAGCATCAATTGCGAATCCTCTAGGTGCGCCACACCGAGGATATAGCCCCACTCCGTGCCGTCGTCGAAGATCCTTTCGAACATAAGCGCGATCGACTGTCCGGCAAGATCTACAGGGTTCAACCGCTCAACCACACCTGTTATACCCGCAGCTCCGGCAGGCCAGGCACCCCTCCGCATACACGAGCGGGGCGCCGCAGTCGGGGCAGCTGAGGCCGGTGGGCTCGCCGTCGTGGGGGGCGGAGGAGGGGGCGTCGCCGAGCGGGTGGTACGAGGCGTCGGCGCGGGCGGCTTCGGGGGCGAACTTCAGTTCGAGCCAACGGAAGATGTAGTCCACGAGGCTCGTCGCCCACGGCACCTGGTCGTTCGTCGTGCGGCCGTAGGGCTCGAAGCGAGTGTTCTTCAGCTTGCGGGACAGCTCCTCGATCGGCACGCCGTACTGCAGCGTGACCGAGGTCAGCAGCGCGACCGTGTCCATCAGCCCGGAGACCGTCGAGCCTTCCTTGTTGATCTTGACGAAGATCTCGCCCGGGCGGCCGTCGTCGTACAGGCCGACGGTGATGTACCCCTCCTGGTCCGCCACCTGGAACTTGTGCGTGATCGAGCGCCGCTCGTCCGGCAGGTGCTCGCGGTATGGCCGCGGCCGGGCAAGCGATGACAACCGTCCCGCGATCTCGTCGAGCGCGGGCAGAGTCTCCTGCTCGGGGCCCTTCACGTTCTCCGTGATGTGTGACAGCACCGAGTAGTCGCGCGAGCCCTCGCGGTAGATCGTGATGCCCTTGCACCCCTCGCGGTAGGCGAGCCAGTAGGCCGATGCGATATCGGCCTGCGTGGCGTCGAACGGGAAGTTGATGGTCTTCGAGACGGCATTGTCGGTGTGGCGCTGGAAGGCGGCCTGCATGCGCACGTGC
>JANLRX010000429.1:0-3244 GCA_031362025.1 Chloroflexota bacterium | reverse complement strand
GTGAAGCAACTCGGAGACTTCTTCAAGCGATAGCATCGGCTCTTCGTCGGGCGCCTCATCCACGATCGTGATGTAAGCCTCGTTGAGCTCGGGGTATATGCCCCGCAGAAGGGTGTCGGCATCAACAGCCGTTGGCGCCTTGGCGGAGCCGCCCGACCCGCAGGCCGCCAAGAGCGCGCACGCGGACAGCGAGGCGAGTATCATCGCTTTCACAACGGCGGGCAGCTTGCCGTTCATGATGTGAGCTTGCCACAATCGCCCAGACTGTCAATACGAAGGAGTACTCAAATGAAAGCAGCCGTCTACTACGAGACCGGAGCGCCCGACGTCTTCCGTTACGAGGACGTCCCCGACCCGCAGTGCCCGCCGAGCGGGATCCTGATCGAGGTCAAGGCCGTTAGCATCGAGGGCGGCGACGTCCTCAACCGCGCGGGCGGCGAGATGACCGGCAAGCCGCATATCGTCGGCTACCAGTGCGCAGGGATCGTGCGCGAGGTGGGTGCCAACGCCCAGGGGTTCACGCCCGGACAAGCAGCGGTCGCGATACAGGCGTCGGGCTCGCACGCAGAGATGGTGGCGGTGAGCACGATGTCGGCGTGGCCCGTGCCCGATGGCATGGACCTGGCGGTCGCGGCCTGCGTGCCGATCCCGTTCGGAACGGCGCACGATTGCCTGTTCGAGTTCGGGCGTCTGCAGGCCGGTGAGTCCGTGCTGATCCACGCAGGCGCGGGTGGCGTCGGTCTCGCGGCGATCCAGCTCGCCAAGCGGGCGGGCGCGACGGTGCTGGCGACGGCATCCAGCGACGACCGACTGGAGCGCCTGAAGGAGTTCGGATTGGACCACGGCGTGAACTACCGAGACGGCGACTGGGTGGCGAAAGCTCGCGGGGCAACCGCAGGCCGTGGCGTGAACCTCGTCGTCGACTCCGTCGGCACGACGCTGGCCGGGAGCATCGCCTCGACCGGCTACCGGGGGCGCATCGTCGTCGTCGGCAACGCGGGGCGGGCGGAGGAGCGGCCGCTGGACGTCGGCGAGCTGAGCCAGATGAACAAGTCGATCACTGGCGTCTTCTTCGGCGGCGAGATGGTGTTCCGGCACGACCGCGCCTGGGGTCTCGTCGACAAGTTGCTCCACGAAGTTGCCGCCGGCGACCTCCGCGTCGTTATCGACAAGACGTACCCGCTCTCGGAAGCAGCCGAGGCGCACCGCTACATCGAGTCGCGGCAGGCGTTCGGCCGGGTGCTCCTCGCTCCCTAGTCGGAGTAGAAGTCGTCGAACTCCGGGCAGTCCTGGACGACGCCCCAGACTTCGCTGATCTGGCTTTCGCGAAAGTGGTAGAGGTTGATGTAGCGGTACGAAATCTCGCGGTCGCCGTGGCTCGACGTCACCGTATACAGCAACACGCCATGCTGGTCGTTCGCGAGCACGTCGTGCAACCGGATGCGAGTCTTGCCACCGGTCCACTCGTTGACCCGCAGAAGTAGCCCCAGCGCCGCGTCCTTACCTTTGTAGTTGCCTGAGAAGTTGTTCTGGCCCGGGAAGTGAAAGACGACGTCATCCGTCAGCAGACTGCGGATGCGTTCCACGTCCCCCTGGGAGAAGGCGGCCAGCAGCGCTTTAACTAGCTCCAGGCGTTCGGTCTCTAGACTTTGCACGGCACCCCCACGGTCAGAGAATTCCTACCATCTCGTATTGTCGAGACGCCGGAACAGATAGCTCAAGTAGGAAAACATTGCAGTAGTATCCCGACTCTTGGACGCCTGGTGTAACCGCGTGTTACGAGAGGCTGCTTGCCGTCGCGGTCATCGCTTCCCACGCCGCCTCGACGTGCCGGCGCTCCGTGCCCCGCTGGCCGATCGATAGCCGAAGCGTGAGCTTGTCATCGAGGCGCGTGTGCGTCAGGTAGAGCCGCCCCGAAGCGTTCAGCTTGTCCATGAGACGCTGATTCACCTCATCGCCGCCCCGGTGCCGGAAACATACAAGGTTCAGCGGTACGGGTGCGGCCAACTCGAAATCATCCGAGGCCTCGACCCATCCCGCGAACTCCTTAGTGAGGCCGACGTGGCGCCGCACGACCTCTTGCAGGCCGCTCACACCGTACGCCCGGATGACAAACCAGAGTTTGAGCGCCCGGAAGCGGCGGCCCAGCTGCACCTGCCAGTCGCGGTAGTCGATCACGGCGCCAGACTCGCTCGCCTGGTTGCGGAGGTAGTCTGGCATGATGCTAAGCGCACCGATGAGCGCCGCCCGATCGCGGACGAAGAAGGCGCTGCAGTCGAAGTTGGTGAGCATCCACTTGTGCGGGTTGAAAACGTAACTGTCCGCGTACTCCAGGCCATCGTGGATCCAGCGAAGCTCCGGACACAGCGCGGCGGTTCCGGCCATCGCAGCATCGACGTGCAACCAAACCCCACGCTCCCTACAGATCGCACCGATCGCAGCCACTGGATCGATCGCCTCCGATGACGTGGTCCCGACGGTCGCGCAGACGAAAAACGGACGCCGGCCGGCCGCGATGTCTTCGTCCATCAGCTTCACGAGGTCTTCGGGTCGCATCGCGAACATCTCATCCACATCCACGGCCCGCAAGTTCGCGCTGCCGATACCGGCGACGCGGATGTCCTTCTCGATCGACGAGTGGGCCTGACTCGATGTGTAAGCCACGAGCGTCCCGCCCACGACACCCTCCGTGTTGGACGCGCCAGCGGTTGCCCGCTCCCGCGCGGCAAGCACGGCGCAGAGCGACGCCGTAGACGCAGTGTCCTGGATCACGCCACCGCCGGTAGACGTCGATCGGAAAGCGTCCGGCAGGGCGAGCATCTCGACCAACCAGTCCATGACATGTGTCTCGAGTTCGGTGCAGGCCGGACTCGTCGCCCACAACATCCCCTGCACGCCGAGCCCCGCGGACAACAGCTCGCCGAGGATGCTCGGGTACGAGTTGTTGCCGTTGAAATACGCGAAGAAGTTAGGCGACTGCCAGTGGGTGATCCCCGGCATGATGATCGCGTCAACGTCCCGCATGATCGCCTCGAACGACTCGCCTTCGGACGGCGGAACCAGGGGCAGTTTCGACCGCACTTCGCCTGGCGAGACCTGAGAGCGAACCGGGTACTGTTCCACACCCTCCAGGTAACGGGCGATCCAGTCCACCAGCTCGTAGCCGTGCCGTCGGAATTCTTCGGCGTTCACGGCCCGACCAGGACCGCTTGCGCGATTGAGGGACAATCGGCCTCATGAAATC
>JANLRX010000394.1:0-1929 GCA_031362025.1 Chloroflexota bacterium | reverse complement strand
CCTCCCCGGCTCGGCCGACGCGACTCCCGTCATCTGAACGCTGACGATCTCCGCGCCGCCAAGGTAGCGCGCCACGTCGAAGTCGTGGATCGTCGTGTCGAACACCAGGTCCTCCGGCGCCCGGTCGGCTGGCCCGCTCTTTGGCACGGGGTCCCGGCTCACCAGGTGGATGATTCGTGGCGCCCCGATACCCCCTGACGCGATAGCCTCGTGCGCCGAGCGGAACTCACCATCGAACCGCCTTTGGAACCCGATCTGAAGCACCACTCCCGCACGCTCGACCGCGGCCAGCGCCTCGTCCGCCTCCGCCAGCGTGCTCGCCAGCGGCTTCTCGCAGAAGATGTGTTTGCCAGCAGCCGCCGCCTGCACGATCAGCTCGGCGTGATTCTGCCGCGGCGTGCAGATCGCGACGGCGTCAACCGCCTCGTCTGCGAACATCTCGCCGGCTTCGCCGTAACACGTGACCCCGAACCGCGCCGCCGCCCTAGTCACGTCAGCATCCGTGTCTGCGATCCCGGCCAGCGTCGCCGACGGCACGCTTTTCGCCAGGTGCTCGGCATGGATGCGACCGATCGCCCCGACGCCGATTACGCCGATGCGCAGCGTCACAACCCGAGACTCGCGAGGTAAGCGCGGTCGTTGCGCGCCATCATCTGCGGCGGCACCCGTCCCGGCGGTGACTCGTTTTCGACGACGATCCATCCTTCGTACCCGCCGTCCCGCAGGTCGGCCGCAAACGCTGCGTGGTCAATCGCGCCATCGCCCAGCCCGTAAAAGAGACCGTTGTGCAGCGCCGTCAGGTAGTCCCACTCTTCGGCCCGGGCGCGCTCTGCCACCGCCGCGTTGCTGTCCTTGAAGTGGATGAGCCATGCCCGCTCCCGGTACTTCCGCAGCGCCTCCAGCGGGTCGCCGCCGCCGTAGTACCAGTGCCCCGTGTCGAGGCAGAGCCCGACCAGGGCCGGGTCCGTCATCTCCATCAGCCGCGCGGTCTCTTCCGGCGTCTCGACAAACGTCCCGCAGTGGTGGTGGAACACCGTCCGCAGTCCGCACCCGTCCTTCACGGCACGGGCGATTCGCTCCACCCCTTCCGCCACGAACTGCCATCTCGTGTCGTCCAGCCCGTCCTCGGACCGGATCCGCCCGGCCCGCCCTTTGCGGTGCGAGTCCGGCCCCGGGTCGTCCGCCAGCACGATGAACGGCTGTCCGTCGTCCGGCGTTCCGTCCACGACCTCCGCCAGTAGCGCCGCCGTCCGCAGCGCTCGGGCCATCCCCGCGGTGTGCTCGCCCGGGTCTGACAACCGAACCGGCGTGAACGCCCCGATCATCGAGAGCGACCGCTTGCCCAGCTCCTCGCGCAAGAGGTGCGGGTCGTCCGGCATGAACCCCCAGTCGCCAAGCTCCGTGCCGGCGTAACCGGTGTCCCGCATGTCATCGAGGACGCGCCGCCACTGCAGCGCCTCTTGCCCGTCCACGCCCACGACCACGCCCCACGAACAGGGCGCGTTGGCGATTCGGATGCCACCGGGTGCGGTCATGACGAGCGCGAAGCATACCACGGCTCGTGGCGAATACGCCGCACCGTCTGATAGTCTCAACCCGAAGCGAGGTACGACATGGACTACGAACTTTCCGACGCCCACAAACTGATCCGCGACACCGCCCGCCGCATCGCCCGCGAGAAGGTGGCCCCACGCGCCGCCGAACTCGACGAGACCGGCATCTACCCGGAGGACATCTTCCAGGTGTTCGCCGAGGCCGGGCTCCTCGGTCTGACGATCCCCGAGAAGTACGGTGGCTCCGGCGCCGGCTTCCTCGCCCTCGCGCTCGCCGTGGAAGAGACCGCCAAGCACGACAACGCCTGCTCGCTGATCCTGCTGCTCTCCGCGCTCTCCACGCAGCCGATCAACCTAAGTGGCTCCGAGGAGCAGA
>JANLRX010000036.1:0-1866 GCA_031362025.1 Chloroflexota bacterium | reverse complement strand
GGAGTACGGCAGGGAGCCGACGAGCGAGGAGATCGGCCGCGGGATGGAGATCCAGCCGGAGAAGGTGCGCGAGATCATCAAGGTCTCGCAGGAGCCGGTATCGCTGGAGACGCCGATCGGTGAGGAAGAAGACTCACACCTGGGAGACTTCATCGAGGACCAGGGCACGATGGCGCCGGCCGAGGCCGCTTCGCACCAGCTTCTGAAGGAGCAGGTGCAGGAGGTTGTCTCGACGCTGACGCCGCGCGAGCAGAAGGTGCTGATCCTGCGCTTCGGGCTGGAAGACGGCCGCAGTCGCACTCTGGAAGAGGTGGGCCGCGAGTTCAACGTGACCCGCGAGCGCATCCGCCAGATCGAGGCGAAGGCGCTGCGAAAGCTCCGGCACCCGAGCCGCAGCAAGAAGCTGAAGGACTACCTGGAGTAGGCATGAAGCTCCTCGTGACGATTGAACGGGATGAGGACGGGTACTACGTTGTTGAGTGCCCGTCCCTCCCAGGTTGTGTAAGCCAGGGCAAGACACCGGATGAGGCGATGGCCAACATCAAGGAGGCGATCGAGGGTATCCTGGAGGTCCGTCGAAAGCGAGGTCTGCCGCTTCCCGAAGTCGATATTGCGGAGATAGAGGTCGCCGTGTAGTGCGGCTGCCATCCCTATCTGGCAAAGAGGCGGCGCGCGTTTTTGAGCGCGCCGGTTTCATTTTCGACCACCAGCGAGGAAGTCACATGATCTACTTTCGTGACTCCGACGGACGGCACTTGTCGATTCCTGACCATCGGGAGCTTGGGCGTGGGATACTCCGCAAGCTGATGCGACAGGCGGGACTGACGCCAGAGGAATTCGCGGCGATATATCGAGACCTGTGATTGACTAACGAAACGGGCCTGCCTAGCATCAAATCAGGTGAGGTGATCTAAATGCCAGTGTACGAATACGTTTGCGAGAAGTGTGACAAGAAGTTCGAGGCGCTGCGCCCGGTGTCGCGGATGGATGAGCCCGCGCCGTGTCCGCAAGGGCACCCGCGGTCGCACCGAGTTATGTCGAGGTTCGCGGCTGTGGTGCGCGATGGATACAGCGCGATGGAACCGATGGGCGACACGGGTGGTTGCGGCGGAAGCTGCGGGAACTGTTCCTGCGGGTAGCGCCCTAGCGGATGTAGTGGCGGGGGTCCGGAGGCGAGAGGCGAGGGGCATGGCCTGTGCGTCCCGGCAGCTCCGGCCGGTTTTCCTCTAGCGCTTCGCGAGGGGCGTGGATGGGGCGCTCGATGTTTTCGCGGGTGAGGAGCAGGTAGCCGGCTCCGACGACGGCCATCAGGAAGGCTTCGAGAACGATCGCGGCGCCGATCCAGAGGGTGACCTCCTGCCAGAAGCGCTCGGGGTACATCTGGATGAGGTGATCGGTGTCGGGGTCGAGTTGCCAGAGGTCGTTCGCGAAGGCGATGACGTGGAACTGTGACCAGGCGGCGTCGAACCCGGTTACGGCGAGCACCCCACCGATGCCGAGAACCACGGCGATGAGCGCGGCCGCGTAGAGCATGCCGGCGGCGAGCACGCGGACCGACCAGAGCGAGACGATCACTGCGGCAAGTGTCAGCGTGAGGGCGACGGCAAGGAGTTGGACCGTGAACATCGTTTGCACGAGGTTGCGGACGTCGGTCATGTGGACGGTTTCCTTGGCGCTGAAGAGGCGCTCGGTTTCACCGTCGCTGTTGGTGACCTGCGTTGCGAGGAGGCCGGGATCCTCGGACACGAGGTAGTGGTGGATCTCGTCGTTGGCGCGGAGCTCTTCCGGCTTGGCGGAATAGACCACCTTACCCTTACTCATCACGTGCACGTAGTCGACCAGCTTGAGCGCCAAGTGGGCGTTCTG
>JANLRX010000445.1:0-8065 GCA_031362025.1 Chloroflexota bacterium | reverse complement strand
AGCAGCAGTCCGGCCGCCACCCGGAACGCTTCCGGCGAGATGTTCAGGAAATCGAGGACCTCTTCGCCGGCCAGAGCGAAGACCACGAGCAGCAGGCCCGCCGCGAGCACGGCGATCCCCGCCACCTCGAGCTGCTGGCGGGACGCCATCCGCGCTGTCATCAGGTGGAAGACGACGAGGTTGCCTACTGGGTCGATGATCACGAAGAACGAGACAAACGCGCGCGCCAGGTCATCGCCCATGGGGGTATTGTACTCGGCTGATCTAGCGGGTCGTGTTCGCGGCGACCCAGTCCGTCACGTTCTCCGCGAGCGCGTCGCTATGCTCGTGACCGAGGTAGCTGGCCGTCTCCGTCGATAGCCAGCGGTAGAGCGCCATCGTGTTGACTAGCGCAAGGCGGATCGACGGTTGATCGTGGGTGGTCCTGACCGACGCCAACTCGGCGATCACGCGCGGGTCCGCCCACTCCTCCATGAAGCGTCCTCGCTCCCACGTGTTGTGGTCCGGGCCGTGCGCCGCCTGCGCGTGCCATTCGATCATCTCGAGCAAGCGTTGCCGCATGCTGCCTTCGCATCCCGCCGTCCGTGCGAACCACAGCTCGCCGCGTTCCAGGTGCTTCGCCGTCCAGACGGCGTTGAACCAGAACTCGCTTATGGCGTCGTGGAATGCTTTCCGGGATGGCGCCTTGCGAGGCTTGGTGGCGGGAGCGGGGAACGCCTCCAGAAAGCTGGTCGCCGCGCCGTCCTTGTCGAACAGGACCCGGTAGCCCGGTGCGTAGTAGTCGCTCCCGGAGTCCAGCTGCTCCCGGATCGCCTTGCCGATGATTGGCATTCCGCGTACGAATCGGTTCTTGAGCACCGGCGCCATGCGGCCAGCGATCGCGAAAGCGCGTACCGGCAGCACCGCGATTCCCGCGTCGAGCCCGTCGTCGAAGAGGACGTGGTACGTCACGCCGCTCGGATCCCTGTACATCGTCCAGACGGGCGCGATCTCGCTGAGCCAGCCGGTGTCTCGGTGGTACTTGCCCGGGTTCGTTGTCGCGATACCGACGTCGAGGTCCGCCCAGGCGTCTGCGGGATGATCGAGGCGTGCCCGCGAGCCCACGACGAGGGCGGCGCGGATGTCGTCGCGGTCCTGTGCCCACTCGGTAAAGCGGGCCTCGAGGCCGTCCATTGCAGCCTTCAGGTCGTCAGCCATGGTGGCCTCCTATCGCAACTGCAGGTGCATAAACACAGTGGCCGCGCCGGGCCGGTCGTCGGCGTTAGTGTACAGGCGGTCGTTGAAGCCGGAGATGCGGAAGCCCATCCGCAGGTAGAACGCGATCGCGTCGGCGTTGTCAGCGCGCGGTTCCACCCAGAGCGCTCGCTGCTTGCGGTCCCGCGCCCACTTAACCGCGGCGTTGACCAACGCTCGGCCCGCGCCTGACTGGCGGGCGTGGAAGTCCACCGCGAGGTCGGTGATCTCGGCCGCGTCCGTCCAGTCGGGGAGGATGATTATCAGCAGACCGACCGACCGTCCCGCCACCTCTGCGACGAGAAACAGGTCGACCTTGTCCACCGCTGCGGTCAGCCGGTCGAGCGTGTACTCGTTGTAGAGGCGGTTGGGTGCGTCGCGGTGACGCCACTGCAGCATGAACGTGTGCTCGGGTGCGACGCCGGTGCGGCCGATCGCGAGGTAGCGCCCGGCAGGGTATGTCAGGTCGAGGTGGGTCAGCGGTTCGAGGTCAGATTCCCTCGCCGGCCGGACCGCGATCGGGGGTTCAGCGGCTCTTCTTCTGTCCCCAACCATCCCAGTACGTCACGTCTTCCACCGGCCGCCGCGTGCCGATGCCAAACTTGCCCTTCGGCCAGCCCATCGGGATCATCGCCAGCGCCTCGAAGCCTTCGGGAACTCCAAGGAGCTCCTTCACCTCGGCGGCGTGCGCCGTGTGTAGCGTCGTCAGCGTCGTGCCAAGTCCGAGGGCCCGCGCGGCCAGCATCAGGTTCTGCACGGCCGGGAAGATGTTCGGGCCCGCGCCGGACGCCGAGGCCCCGGCCATGTTCACACACGCGAAGATGAGCACCGGTACGTCCGCGATGTTGTTGGCCAGGTGGTCGGCGGACCGAAACGTCCTTGCCCTCACCGGGTCGGCCATCATCACGTCGCGCATTGGGCCGTAAGTCTTGTTCCAGGCGTCCAGGTACCACTCGCCGATTTTCTTCTTCTTCTCGGGATCCCGCACGACGACGAAGTCCCACGGTTGCAGGTTCCCACCGCTCGGTGCGCGGATCGCGGCGTCGAGCACCTTCCAGATCAGGTCTTCGGATACGGGGTCGGTTTTCAGGCGGCGCATCGCGCGCTGCGTATTGATCGCTTCGAAAATGTCCATGGGCGTACCTCCGCGCGCTAGGTTAGCACGCCGTCAGCGCTGTACGAGATAGTCGTCAAGGTTGATCGCCGGACGGGGGGGCGCCTCGAAGCCCTCTTCCGGGTGGCCAATCAGTACCAGGAACGCGGGATACCAGTCGTCCGGCAAGTCGAGCGCTTCGCGGATGGCGTCTCCGCAGAACAGCGGTGCGCCCTTCAGGTAGGCGGCGAGCCCGCGTTCAACTGCGGCGAGCAGGATATTCTGCAGCGCGGCCCCGAGGCTCTGGACGAACATGTCGCGTTCGGCCAGCTTGCGGCGCTCGTCCGCCCATTCCTTCGATTCGTCGAGGACGATGCAGGAGAGGAGAAGTGCGGGGGCTTCGAGCACCTGGGCCCGGGAGCGTTTGATCATCCGGTCGACTTCCAGCACGCTGCGGTCTTCCACTGCGAGGTCGGAGAGCCACGACTCGCTCATCGCGTCAGCCAGCCGGAGTCGCGCGTCGTCGCTCGCCACGTCGACGAACCGCCACGGCCGCGAGTGATGTGGCGCTGGCGCGGTGCAGGCGAGCCCCACCAGCTCGCGCACGATCGCTGGGTCCACTGGATCGGGCGCGAAGTGGCGGACCGAACGCCGCTGGGCGATCACGTCGGCGACGGGGTTGTACTCGGTCACTTCATGCGCTCCGCGAGGCCGAGTTTTGTGAGCAAGCGTTGCGTGGCCGTCTCCGCCGGGTGGAGCAGGAGCTCCCGCAGGTCATCCGGCGAGTCGACGTCACGCATCCACGAACCGCTCGAAACGACTGCCATCGGGACGCCTGCACGCTTGGCCTCGGCCTGGTGCTCCGCGAACGAGTCCGGCCCGAAGCGGAACGGGATGACATCAGGCGGGCGCAGGGCGAGCGCGCTGGGTCCGCCGTCCTTGGAGGGCGCACCGGCGACGCCGCGTTCGGGGAGCGCGTCCAGCAGTTCTTCGACATCGGCGGGTGTGATCTCCGGGAGGTCGGCCGGGACTACCAGCAGCGTGTCAGGCCGCGGCGACATCACGCTAACGGCGCGCTTGAGCGCCTGGTTGATGCCGCGCACGTTGGCAGACTCAGCGATCGGGGTGGCGCCCATGCGCTCGGAGAGGGCGCTCACTTCGCTGTCCGGACTGACGACAGAGACGGCATCGATCGCGGGCACCGCGCGGAGGGTCGCCAGCACGTCTTCCAGCATGGCGAGTGCGAGCAGCCGCCGCTCGGACTGGTCCAGCGCGTCGGCGAGGCGGCCCTTCGCTTCGCCCAGGGTCTTGGCGGGGACGAGGGCCCAGATCACCCTCCGACGGCCTTGAGGGCTTCGCGCGCCAGGTCCGCCTTCTTCGTCATGGAGTTCATTATCGTGTCCGTGACGACGGCCCGCACACCCAGCGCCTCGATCTCCGGCGCCAACGCGGCGTCCTCGTTGTCGATCACGAGCACGTCCAGGAAGTCCTTGTACAGGTCGGCGATCGTCGTTGCGGAAGCCGCGAGTCCCTGGTCGCGCAGCATGCGGTCGGCCGGGCCCTTGAGTGCGCGGCCGCCGATGATCGGGCTCACCGCGCCGATCGTTGCGCTCGTCTCCCGCAGCGCCTCGGGCACCCCCGGCACGGCCAGTATCGGGCCGATGCTCACGAGCGGGTTCGACGGCGTCAGCAAGACGGCGGATGACTCGCGGATAGCTTCGATCACGCCGGGCGCGGGTTGGACGCTATCAGCGCCAGCGAAGATGATCTCCCACGCGTGGCCCTCGGTCCGCCGCTTCACGAAGTACTCCTGGAAGTCGAGCACTCCGTCGTCGCTACGGATTTTCGTCCGCAGCTCGCCGTTAGTTGAAGGCGTGATCCGCACGGGGACGAGCAGAGCGCTCGCGATCTCCGCCGTCGCTTCGGCCAGGGTGCGGCCGCGGCGCATCAGGTCAGTGCGGGTGATGCAGGTCGCGAGGTCGCGGTCGCCGAGGCGGAACCAGGTGTCGTAGCCGTACTTGCCCATCGAGTCGATGACGTTGAACGTGTCGCCCTTGATCCCGAATCCGCGCTCCTCATCGGCCATCCCGGCGAGGTGGTACATCACGATGTCGATGTCCGGGGAGACCCGCACGCCGAAGAACTCGGCGTCGTCGCCGACGTTGGAGATGACCGTGATGTCGGACGGTTGGTGCACCGCGACGAGCCCCTGCAGGAACCGCGCCGCGCCCACACCCCCGGCGAGAACCGTGATCACGGGCTAGCGCGCTTCCCAGAGGCTACGGGTGAGGGTCGCCTGGTCCACGTGGCCGCGCAGGTGCTCCGTGGCGTGGATCAGGGCGTAGGCGGCGGGCACTTCGGGCTGCGCGTCTCCGCCGCGGCCTTGCGTCTGGCGCATCGCGTTCCAGTCCATCGCGTCGGCGGATTGCAGTGCTGCGAGGCAGTCCGCCGTGTAGTCGTCGACCAGCCGGATGAGTGCGGCGGGGTCGTCCTCTGTTGCGAGGAATTCGGAGTCGCGGTCCCGGTCGGGCAGCGGGAGGGCCATGGCGAGCGTCAGCCAGAGGCGGGTGCTGTGCATCGTGTGGGTGACGAGGATGGCCATCGAGTTGGTGTCCGGGCTGGGGCGCCAGTTCAGAGCTTCCGCGGGGAGCCCGTCAACGGCAGCGCGCAGCTCGGTGAGGGAATCGGAGACCAGTTTTCGGGCCGACGCGAGTACGTGGTCAGTCGGCATTGGTGGGAGCGGAGTTGCGTGCTTCCCAGATCTGCCGCGTCAAGCTGATGTGCGCCACGTGCTCCCGCAGGTGCTCGATCGCGTGCATCAGGGCGAACGCGGCGGGCACTTCTTCCGGGGCGTTGCCGGGGCGGGCGTGCGTCTTGCGGGAGACCGACCAGTCGAGGTCAGTCGCGTTCTCGAGCAGGTCGCGGCACTGCATCGAGAAGTCCTTCATGAATCCGCCGAGTTCGCGCGGGTCGCCGGCTCGCACCCGGAACTCCGAGTCGCGATCCCGCTGCGGCAGCGGTGCGCCGACGGCCACTGCGAGCCAGGATCGCGTGCTGTGCAGGACGTGCGTTACGAGGACGGTGATTGTGTTCGTCTCTTCGCCGCCGGGCTTCCAGTTGAGGGCCTCGGCCGGCAGCCCGTCGATGGAGGTCGCCAGGTCCTCGAGGATGCCTTTTACGACATAACGGGCGGAAGGGAGCACGGTATCGGTCATGACTTGCGCATGATACCACTCGCGCGGGGCGCTACTTCAGGAAATCGAGCGGGCCGTGGCCGTCATCATCCCGGTCTGCGCTTCCCTCTTCTGTGCTGGTACCGGGGAGGTCGATGAGCATGGCCATCGCGATGAAGATGAACGCTGCGATCGCCATGAAGTAGTTCCCGGAGGTGATCGCGATGATGAGCCAGATGATGGTCACGCCCAAGTTGAACAGCCAGTAGCTGAACGAATCGCTGAACACGCGGCGCTAGCCCCGGCCCACGCAGGCAAGCGCCGGGATGTCCGGCCGCAGCGCTTCGAACACGGGGAAGCGCAGCCGTCCGTCGTCCGTCCACTCCGCGTAGCGCACCGAGACCGTAAGCTCCGGCCGGCACCAGAACACAAGCCGGGTCACTTCGGGTGATTCCGCGAACGGTGTTGCCGCTGCCCCCAGCTCGCCGAGCTGTTCGAGAAGCGTCTCGGATGTCGCCTCGTCGAACCCACCGCTCACCTCGCCGGCGTACCGCAGCAGACCGATTGTATCGAACTGGCCGAGGAGGAGCGATGTGAACGGCTCGCTTGCACGCTGCCTTGTGTCGTGGGGATCCCAGCGCCCGCCGTACGTGAAGCCGGCGACGACGAAATTCTCCTTGCGATAGACCGGGACTGTGAGCCAGGCGGGGCTGCGCAGGCCGGGCCGGTACTGGCTCTCGATCTCCTTGGCGACGACACCTTCAAGGCCATGCTGGCGTGCCGCTTCGAAGAACGCGATGCCTTCCCGCTCGACGAAGTCCGGGACCGCGATGAACTCGCCCGGACGCACGACCTGCCGGAGCATCTCCTTACGGCGGCGCAAGGTCCATCCGGTCAGCGCCTGGCCGGAGCGATAGAGCACATCGAACGCCTGGAACATCACCGGCGACTCGTCCGCCAGCCGGCTCGCCTCCGCTGCGTCGTCGACTCCGAAACGCGTGGCCAACCGTTTGAAGTCCGGCCGTCCCGCGTCGTCCAGGCAGACGATCTCGCCGTCCAGCACCAGTCCGCCTTCGCGCACGCTCATGGGCAGCGAACTCAGCTCCGGCCAGCGGTGCGTGACGTCTCGCCCGAAGCGGTCCTGCAGCCGGAGCCGCGACCCCTCTATAAAGGCGAGCGTCCGCACACCGTCCCAACAGACCTCGAAGATGTGCGCTGGGGAGTCGAACGGTTCGGGGGCGCACTCGGGGAGCATCGGTTCGATGACCTGCGGCAGCCGCGAGGCAGCAGGCGCTTCGGGAGCGGAGCGGGCGCGACGTACCGTCATGGCCGGGCTCCAGTTGCGCGCGGGATCATCGGCATCCTGTATTGACGATAGCCCCGACCCCGGAAGACGTCTACGGGCGAACGTCACCCTTCAACAAAATCGCAGGGGACGAGGCCGGTTAACTAAAGCTTTACGTCCATGTAACCTGCGCTTAACCGAATCTCACCCTCATGGGGTTACATTGTTGATGCGCGCAAAGGTACTCATCGCCGCACCCCCAAACGTCGTTGAGCGCCGCGCGCTTTTTTGTACCTAACGGGGGCTGATCGGGGAGGGACATGGCGAATAAGGTGCACACGAACGGCTGGTACATCTGGTCCAGCCACGGCGTGGTGATGTTTTACATCGCGCTTAACCCAGACTGCACGATTCCACAGATCGCGGACGCGCTTTGCCTCACGCAACGCACCATTTGGGGCGTTGTCGGAGACTTGCGGCGTGCCGAGATGCTGGAAGTGCGGCGTCACGGACGGCGCCACCACTACTCGGTGAACATGGAGGCGGCTTTCCGTCACCCGACGATCGAGGGCGTCACCCTGGGCATGCTGCTCAGCGCGATCCCGGCGACCAACGGCGCCGAGACGAAGCGCGAGCTGGTCGGCGCG
Organism: Chloroflexota bacterium; assembly: GCA_031362025.1. Classification (GTDB taxonomy): domain Bacteria; phylum Chloroflexota; class Dehalococcoidia; order SM23-28-2; family RBG-16-64-32; genus DATKKM01. Next base: position 634 of record JANLRX010000445.1, on the reverse strand, counting down.
ACGGCTTAACCGCCACTCGAGCCGCCCTTAGCGCCCCGTAGCTTCTCCAGCCAGTCGCGGATGCGCTGCTCGTAGCCCAGCTCGCCTGGCACGTAGTATGTGCGCTTGCCCAACACATCCGGCAGGTGCGACTGGCCCGAATAGTGCTGCTCGTAGTTGTGATCGTACGCGTAGCCCTCGCCGTGGCCCATTTCGCGCATCAGCGGTGTTGGGGCGTTGCGCAGGTGGAGCGGCACCGGCTCCGCAAGCGTCCGGTGGGCGTCATCGAGCGCTCGCATGTACGCCGAGCCGACGGAGTTCGACTTCGGCGCCGTGGCCAGGTAGAGCGTCGCCTCGGCCAGCGGGAAGAACCCCTCCGGCATCCCGATGAAGTGGACGGCCTGCTGCGCCGCGATCGCCACTGACAGCGCCTGTGGGTCTGCCAGTCCGACGTCTTCCGACGCCAGGATCACGAGCCGCCGCGCGACGAACAGCGGGTCCTCGCCGCCGTCCAGCATCCGCGCGAGCCAGTACAGCGCACCGTCCGGGTCGGATCCGCGCATCGACTTGATGAACGCTGAGATGATGTCGTAGTGCCAGTCGCCGGCGCGGTCGTACAGGGCGGCGCGGTGCTGTAACGCCTCCTCGATGTGCT
>JANLRX010000349.1:0-1944 GCA_031362025.1 Chloroflexota bacterium | reverse complement strand
CATCACGTTGGACGGCGTGGAGGTACTGTACGAGACGTTCGGCGCCGGAGGGGACAGGTTCATCCTCCAGGTGGGCGAACCGGGCGTGACGGTCACCGGGCCTCACACGTATGTCATAAACTACACGATTGTCGGTGGCGTCAAGCAGTGGAGTTCGGGCGATCCCGACTTCGCGTACTACGAGGTGATTTTGGATGCGACTGGTGTGTGGGGTGTGGCGCTGGAGCAGGCGACGGTCAGCTTCACGACGCCGACGGGAACGATCGGCGGGACGTCGTGCCTGGTGAATGTACCCGAGGTGATAGAGGATCTGTACTTCGCAGGCGAGTACGACGCCTGTAGCGCCGAGCAATCAGCAGAGAATACGGTTACGTTCACGTCGTTCGGTGATGTCGAAGCGGGCTCGGTGTTTGGGTTCCTGGTTGGTGTAGACGGGGAAAGCGGACGTCAGGAACAGGACGTCAATCTGGTGCCGAACGAAGACTTCGATTTCGACTTTGATGGCGATCAATTCGACGATGACTTCGACTTTGAGGAAGAGCCACTGATCCCGTTCGATATCGACACGGAGGCGCTGTTCGAGCAGCTGCGGGGGACGTACGACCGCGTTGGGTTCTCGATATCGTCCACCACGGATGGGTTCGCGTTCGACGTGACGGTACTGCACGCGGAGGGGTTCGAGCCGGAGGACGCGTTCGAGCCGACGGCGGTGTTCGACTCGCGCTTTGCGGAGATGGTGCCGGCGGAGACGATGTTCTTCTTCGCGGGCTTCGACCTTTATGGGCAGAACTGGTTGCCGGCGCGCTCGTACTTCGAGGACGTGGAGCTCGATGACGGCAAGACGATTGACGACCTCGTGGACGACTTCGCGGACGAGACTGGGTTCCACCTGGAGGATGACTTCCTGTCGCTGCTGACGGGCGAGTACGCGGTAGCGGGCGACGTTTCGGACTGGGACGAATCGCTGGACTTCAGCGTGCTGGCGCTGCTCGACGTATCGGACGAAGACCGGGCGCAGGAAACGCTGAACGACCTGGGCGACTACCTGGAGGACCAGGACCTCGTTCGCATCGATGACGACGATCCGGTGCAGCGGTGGACGGCGCTCGACCAGGACGAACTCGAGGATGCGCTGGGCGTGACTGTGCATGACGGCGCGGTGATAGCTGGTTATCCGGACTCGGCGGTTGAGGATGCGGTCGAGGGCTTCGAGCGGTCGCTGGCGAGCACGGATGAGTGGAAGCGCACAGTTGGCCTGCTGCCGGACGACACGACCTCGATCGGGTTCCTGTCGATCGCGCGGATCCTGGAAGAGGCGCGGAAGCTCGACGAGGCCGAGGATGCGTTCGAGGACGCGACGGGCGGTGATGTCACCTTCGATGACCTGGAGGCGCTCCGCTCCGTTGGCTTCGCGACGACGAGCCGCGAGAACGGTTTCGGAGTGCATGTCGTGGTGTTCGTGGAGGACCAGTAGAGGCGATCGGTAGAACGACCGGAGCGCGGTTGCTGGCGATCGCCGGCGCCGCGCTTCTTGTTGTCGCCTTCTTCCTGCCGTGGATGGACGGCTCGGCGGAGTTCGCGGCGCGCGACTTTTCGGGCTTCGACCTCGCGCGCCTCGTTCGCAACTTCGAGATCGCAACATCAGAGGACAGCGACAGGCTGCGGATCACCGCGGCGATCCTTTACGCAGTGCCCGCGCTGGCGGTGAACGCTGCGGTGTTCGCGATCGTGCCGCAACTGCGGGCCTGGGCGACGGCGGCGACGGTTGGGGCGGCGGGGTATGCGCTGGTGGTGCTGGTCAGCATCGGCGTGCTGGCGGTGGTTTCGGGGACGGAGCTACAGCGCGTGCTGGGGCCAGCGATGGCGGGGTGGTGGGTGTCGTTGGTGGGAGTGGGGATGATGGGGGTCGGGACGATGTTGCACATCCGGCGTTAGCCGGTGGTG
>JANLRX010000178.1:0-3415 GCA_031362025.1 Chloroflexota bacterium | reverse complement strand
GCGACCGCTGCCCATTGGCCGACGGCGAAACACTGACCGGCCCCGGCAACTGTAGCCGCCCACTCGCCGCGGGGTTGCGGTTCGAAAGCAGAGCCTCGAGGATCGGCGAGAGGTCCTTCCCCGCGAGCGAATTCGCGTTGGCGATGAGCCATGCCGAGTTCTGCAACAGAGCGTTCGCGCCCTCAAGCGCCACGAGCCCATGCCCGGCAAGCTCCTCCGGCTCCTGCACCGTGATGATCGCGATGTCTGCATCTTCGGGAGGATAAGCGGCCGCTGCACCCGCGACGCCCTGCACTCGGTACCTCCGCAACCGTGCTGCCCGCGCGAACGCTTCCGCGATATTCGGAAACTCACTGGCGATCCGCACAAACGACAACATGCCGAGGTCCGCCACACTGCGGGCTGTCTCCGGCGGCGCAACCACGACGATATCGCCGCCACCCACCGGCAACGCGGAGAGCGCGATCAGCGGCTGCTGCGGGAACCGCGACTGCATCTCGATCACCCACGAAAGGCTCGTGATCCCGACGTCGTAGTTGCCGAGGGCCACTTGCATCGGGATGTCCCGCTCCCGGAACACGCGCACGCGCACATCCTCACGGGACGGCATCGGGAGGCGGTACTGTCGCGATCCCTCGCCGTAACCCTCGACGTGCAGTCCAGCAGCCGAAAGCAGTTCAGCCGTCGGGGCGCGAAGATCGCCCGTCGCCAACGCGAGCTTGATCACGCTACTTACCGGAAACCGCGCGCACGACGTCAGCGATCTCACCGATTTTCTGCGATGAACCGCCATTCAGCGTGACCACGTATCCGCTGTCGGTCACTTCGATCTCGCGCGCCCCGGCCTGTGCCCCCGTCACCACCTGCACCATCGTCTCCCCGGAGCGAAGCGCCCGGGCTAACGCAAACGCCCGCGCCAGCGACTCACCTTGTTCGCAGCGGATTGTGATGGCAGACGCTTGCTCGCGATCATCAGGCAGCAGCTCGGCCAGCGCTTCCATCTCCAGTGCAAAGCCGGACGCCGGAAGCTCGTTCCCGCTCACAAGCCCGACCAGCGCGTCGTACCGCCCGCCACCACCAACACGCTTGTCGCCGGCGAGAAGGCTGAACACAGGCCCTGTGTAGTACTCAAAGTTGCGGACGCCCAGCGGCGCGATTCGGTGCTCAAGCCCGATCTCCGCCAGCATGCCGGACACGGCGCTCAGCTCTTTCACGGGCGCTGCAATCCCAGGCACGTCGCCGCCAAGGATCGTCTGGAAGTTGGCCAGGAACTCCGGCCCTTCGCCAGCCGTCGAGAGCAATCTCCCGATCGCTGCGGTACCGGGCAGCTTGCCCTGCACATCCTCAAGCACTGAGACGTCGCCCTCCAGCAGCCGATCGTACAGCGCCAACTGCTCCGTCGGCGAAATGCCCGCCGCATCTAGGATCGAGCGCACGATGCCGGGGTGCGATATCTCCAGCGTCGTCGCTACACCGAGGCGCTCCAGCACCTCGCCCGCGATCAGCACCAACTCAAGGTCGCCGCGCGGGAACGTGTCTCCGATCAGCTCGACGCCGCACTGCCAGTCCTCGCGAGTGTCATCGCCCTGCTCGAAGCGGAACACGTTCTGCACGTAGAAGAGCTTCGCGCTCGCCGCCGCCGCCAGTTGCTCAACATAAAGCCGCACTGCACCGATCGTCGAGTCCGGGCGCAGGACGACGCGCTCGCCGCTCCACCCGTCCCAATCGAGGAACGAGTACACGCCGTCCAGCATCCGCGGCGACAGCGTCCCCGCAGACGTGAACAGGTACAGCTGCTCGATCGTGGGCGTGCGCACCTCACTGTAACCCCAGCCGAGGCACACATCACGGAACGCCTTTTCGATTCGCCGGAACCGCTCCATATCGGCGGGGAGCATATCTCGCATGCCTTTGGAGCGCATAGTTTCGCCCATCAAACCTACTCCTTTGGGGTATCCCCATTCTAAGGGCGCGCCCACCCTCGTTCAATTTGGACATCGTCCGCCCCGAATCAAGCGTATAATCTTCAGTAGTAGCGAGTGCTATAGATGACCAAAGCTCGCGTATACGCGAACGCTAAACAGCTCCGGCTCCTTGTTGCCGCGTTTGCCATTCTCCTCACCGCCATCTCCTTCGCCTGCTCCGACGGCCCTGACACGCCGCCCGGCGCAGTTCACGTGCTCACGACAGACGGCGACGTGAACCCGATCATGGAGCGCTACATCGACCGCGGCATCGACGCCGCGGAAGACGAAGAAGCGGCCGCCGTCGTCATCCGGCTCGACACCCCCGGCGGCCTGCTGACCTCGATGGACGACATCATCGAGCGCATCTTGGCCTCCGATGTCCCGGTTATCGTTTACGTCTGGCCCTCCGGCGGACAGGCCGCTTCCGCCGGCACTTACATCACCTACGCCTCCCACGTCGCCGCGATGTCCCCGGGCACGGTCATCGGCGCGGCAACTCCGATCAGCGGCAGCGGTGAAGACCTGGGCGACGACCTCCGCGACAAGCTCATCGGTAACTCTGTCGCTAAGATCCGCGGCTTGGCCGAGCTTCGAGATCGCAACCCTGACTGGGCCGAAGACGCCGTCCGCGACGGCATCTCCGCCAACAGCATCGAGGCCGTGGACCTGAACATCGTCGAATACGTCGCCGAGGACATGGACGCACTCCTCGAAGCGGTGGACGGCGACACCGTCGAACTGCCCGGTGGCCGCGAACAAGTGCTGATGACGCAGGGCGTGCGGGTTGCGTACAACGACCAAACATTCGTCGAGAAGATCCTGGACCTGATCGCGGACCCCAACATCGCGTTCCTGCTGCTCTCGCTCGGTTCGCTCGCGCTCTTCATCGAGATCATCCACCCCGGCGGGATCTTCCCCGGCGTCTTCGGGGTGATCTCGCTGCTCCTCGCCTTCTTCGCCCTGAGCGTGATCCCGTTCAACTGGGCGGGCGTCGCGCTGATAATGATCGCGTTCATCCTCTTCGGACTGGAGATATTCGTCACGAGCCACGGTGTGCTTGGCGTCGGCGGGGCCATCGCGCTCATCTTCGGCGGGTTCATCCTCACGAGCGGCAACCCGGAGCAGTACCAGGTCTCCCCGTGGGTAGTCTTCACGCTCGCCGGGATCCTGGGTTCGCTCGTGATCTTCGTCTTCGTGAACGTCGTCCGCATCCGCCACATGCCCGCGAAGATGGGTCAAGAGACGGTCGTCGGACGCAGAGCTGTGGCGCGATCTGCCCTTTCCCCTGAGGGATTTGTGCTGATGGACGGCGAAACATGGACGGCGCAGGCCGAAGGGGGCAGTATTCAACCCGGTGAAAGCGTGATTGTGACCGAGATCAAAGGCCTGCGGCTCAAGGTCCGCAAGGCCACCCCAGAAGGAGCATAAGCATGACCCAACGAGCCCCC
>JANLRX010000106.1:0-1608 GCA_031362025.1 Chloroflexota bacterium | reverse complement strand
GGCGATGACTTCGCGGATGTCGGGTTCGTTGAGGAGGACGGCCATGAGGCGGTCGATGCCGGAGCCGATGCCGGCGTGCGGGGGTGCGCCGTATTCAAAGGCTTCGAGCATGTGGCCGAACTTGCGCTGGGCTTCTTCGCGGTCGATACCGAGCATGCGGAAGACGAGCTCCTGGACTTCGCGGCGGTGGATGCGGATGGAGCCGCTGAAGAGCTCCCAGCCGTTGGCGACGCAGTCGTAGGCGCGGGAGCGGACTTTGCCGGGGTCGGACTCGAGGAGGCCGAGGTCTTCTTCGTGGGGTGAGGTGAAGGGGTGGTGGGCGGACATCCAGCGCTCTTCGGTGTCGCTCCACTCGAACAGGGGGTAGTCGGTGACGAAGACGAAGGCGAGGACGCCGGGGTCGGCGAGGCTGAGGCGGGAGGCCATCTCGCGGCGGAGGGCGTCGAGGATCTTGTTGGCGGAGTCTTCGCGGTCGGCGACGACGAGGAGCATGTCGCCGCGGTTGGCGCCGGCGAGCTTGGCCATCGATTGCACCTGCTCAGCGGTGAAGAACTTGGCGACGGGCGACTTCACGTCTTCGATGGTGAGGGTGTCGAGAGAGCCTTCGCCGGAGAGCTGCATTGTGACTACGCCCTTGGCGCCGTACTGCTGGGCGAAGGGGGTGAGGGCGTCGACTTGCTTGCGGCTCATCTCGGCGCCACCGGGGACGGCGATGCCGCGGATGGCGCCGCCGCTGGCGAGCACGCTCTTAAACACCTGGAACTCGGAAGTCGCGAGAAGGTCGTTGAAGGTGACGAGTTCCATGGCGTAGCGGAGGTCCGGCTTGTCGGTGCCGAAGCGGCGCATCGACTCGTCGTAGGTCATCCGGGGGAAGGGGTACTGCTGGATGCGCCAGTGGGGGACGACGCTCTCGACGAGGCCCTTGTAGAGGCCTTCCATCAGGACGAAGATGTCCTCTTCTTGCTCGACAAAGGACATCTCGAGGTCAAGCTGGGTGTGCTCGGGCTGGCGGTCGGCGCGGAGGTCTTCGTCGCGGAAGCAGTGGGCGATCTGGAAATAGCGCTCGAATCCCGCCACCATGAGCATCTGCTTGAACTGCTGGGGCGACTGCGGGAGCGCGTAGAAGCGGCCGGCGTTGACGCGGCTGGGGACGATGTAGTCGCGGGCGCCCTCCGGGGTGGGGGCGGTGAGAACGGGCGTCTCGATCTCGGTGAAGTCGCGGTCGCTGAGGTAGTCGCGGATGAACTTGGTGGCGCGGTGGCGCATGACGATGTTGTTGTGCATGCGCTCGCGGCGGAGGTCAAGGTAGCGGTACTTGAGGCGGAGGAGCTCGTCGACCTCGGTCTCTTCGGAGATGTAGAAGGGCGGAGTCTTGGCGGCGTTGAGGATGGTGGCCTTGTGAGCGCGCACTTCGATCTCGCCGGTGGGGAGGTTCGGGTTCTCGGTGCCCTCGTGGCGCTTGACGACGGGGCCGGTGACCTGGAGGACGAACTCGCCGCGGAGCTGTTCGGCGACGGAGTGGGAGTCGCCGGCTTCCTGCGGACTGAAGACGACCTGGACGAGGCCGGTGTGGTCGCGGAGGTCGATGAAGATGAGGCCGCCGTGGTC
>JANLRX010000083.1:0-4614 GCA_031362025.1 Chloroflexota bacterium | reverse complement strand
CGCCGCCGGGAGCGCGGAGTTCAGGCCGAAGTCGCGACCGTCGAGGGTGTACTCCTTGCCTTCGCCGTCCTTCAGTTCGTAGACGCGGGTGGGGCCGTCGAGGGTCATCTCGTCGCAGCCGCCGTGGCCGTGAACGATGATGACGTGGCGACTGCCGAGCTTCTCGAGCGCGCCGGCCATCAGTTCGGCAAGCTCGAAGCGGGCGACGCCGATGAGCTGCGATTTGGCGTGCGCGGGGTTGGTGAGCGGGCCGAGGATGTTGAACACGGTGCGGACGCCGATCTCTCGGCGGGTGGGGCCGGCGTGCTTCATCGCGGGGTGGAAGGCCTGGGCGAACATGAAGCCGAAGCCGGTCTCGTTGATGCAGCGGGCCACCTGGTCCGGCGTCAAGTCGATCTTCGCCCCAAGCGCTTCGAGGACGTCGGCGGAGCCGCAGCCGCTGGTCATCGCGCGGTTGCCGTGCTTGGCGATGCGCGCGCCGGCTCCCGCGGCGACGAACGCGGCAGTGGTCGAGACGTTGAACGTACCCTTGCCGTCGCCGCCGGTGCCGCAGGTGTCGAGCAGCGGGCCGTCGACGTGGACGCGCAGGGCGTGCTCCCGCATGACGCTGGCCATCCCGGCGATCTCATCGATCGTCTCGCCCTTCATCCGCAGGGCGACGAGGAACGCGGCGAGCTGGGCCTGCGTCGTCTCGCCGGAGAAGACCTCCTGCATGACGGCGGCGGCTTCTTGTTCGGTGAGATTGCGTTCTTCGTTGACGATCGCGTCGATGGCTTCGGTGATCATGTGGAGTCAGTCTCCCAGCAGCTTGTCGATGTCTTCATAAGTTCGTTCTCGGCGATGTTCGACACGCAGGACATGTACGTACTCGTCCGTGTCGAAGACCGCGTAAATCACTCGATACTCTCCAACTCTAAGCCGGAAGCCCTGGGCACGGGACTTCAGGCGCTTCGTCCCCGCTGGTCGCGGATTCTGGACAAGGCCGTCGATTGCCGATTCGATCCGTTCAAAGTCTCGTGGAGTGGATCTTGCCAGCAAGGCCAGCGCCTTCTGCGCGCGCCGGTGGAGTTCGACCTTATACGCCACTCTTTACTGATGCCTTGAACTCTTCCCAGCTCATGGACGCCGACGGATCCCGCGCTGACTCCTCGAGCGTTCGATCGACAAGGATCGCGTCGAGCTCGTCTTCGTACGCGGTTTCAACTGCCTCGCGCAGCAGGGCCGACATGGTGGTCCGCCTGCGGTGGGCAAGTTCACGTAAATCTTCGTGGAGTTCCTCGGGCAGGGTTACAAGCAAGCGCTTCATTTATGGCCTCCGATAGCATGATATAACAGCATCATGATATCACATGTCCAGGAAGTTCTTGAGGAGGTGTTTGCCCTCGCTGGTGAGGATGGATTCGGGGTGGAACTGCACGCCCTCGATGGGGAAGCGCTTGTGGCGGACGCCCATGATGACGCCGCTATCGGAGGTGGCGCTCACTTCGAGCTCTTCGGGCATGGTCTCCGGGCGGATCGAGAGCGAGTGGTAGCGGATCGCCTCGAACGGGTTGGGGAGGCCGGCGAAGACGCCCTTGCCGTCGTGGTGGATCATCGAGGTCTTGCCGTGGACGATCTCCCCGGCGCTGGTGACGACGCCGCCGAACGCTTCGCCGATCGCCTGCTCGCCCAGGCAGACGCCGAGGATCGGCTTCCTGCCGGCGAAGTGCTTGACCGTGGAGACGCTGATGCCGGCCTCGCGCGGCGTGCAGGGGCCGGGCGAGATGACGATCTTCTGCGGGTCCATCTGGTCGATGTCCTCGATCGTGATCTTGTCGTTGCGGTGGACCTCGACGTCGGCGCCGAGTTCGCAGAGGTACTGGTAGAGGTTGTAGGTGAAGCTGTCGTAGTTATCGATTAGCAGGATCATGGGGTCTCCTTTAGAACCAAGAACCTAGAACCTAGAACCAAGAACCCTTCGAATGGTCATTCCGGTTCTTCCTGTTTGACGAATATCTCACGGTTGATGATGACGCCGCTGATCTCGCGGCTGGCGTCGCTGCAGAGCCAGAGCACCGTTGGTACGAGGTCGGGCGCCTGACCGACCTGCCCGTCCCTGTAGGCCTGTGCGATGCTCTCCTCCGTTTGGTGGGCGCGCCAGAACGGGGTGTCGGTCACGCCGGGCGTGAAGGCGTTGACGCGGATGCCGTAGCGGGCGACTTCGAGGGCCAGGGTGCGAGTGAAGTGGATAACGGCCGCCTTGGACGCGCCGTACGCGGAGGCGAACGGCCGCGGGTTCATGCCGAGTCCGGACGCTGTGTTCAGGATGACGCCCGACCGCTGCGGGATCATGTGCTGGAGGACGGCCCGCGAGCAGACGAACGTCCCACGCACGTTCGTGGCGAAGACGGCGTCGAAGTCTTCGTCGGTCATGCGGGCGACGAGGTTGCCGAGCGCGCGGCCGGCGTTGTTCACGAGGATGTCGATGCGCCCGAACTGCTTGACGGCGGCGTCCACCATGGCGTTGACCTGCGCGGTGTCCGAGACGTCGCAGATGATGGGGATCGCGCGCGGGCCGAGTTCGAGTGCGACGTTGCCTGCCGTCTCGGCGTTCACGTCGGCGACGACAACGGCTGCACCCTGACCAGCGAGGCCGACCGCGATCGCCCGACCGATGCCGCTGCCGGCACCGGTGACGATGGCGACTTTACCCGCGAGCAACACCAGCTAACTCCCGAACTCCGCAGTCGCTACTGCTTCTTCGCAAGTGGTCTGGAACTCGGCGAAGTCGCGACCGTTGTCCGTGCCGCAGATGACGAGAACCTGCGTGCCGTCCGCGTCGAGGACGTACACGTAATCAGTGTCCTGGTAGCTCAGGTGATAGTCGCCTTCCGACAGCTTGAACAGGGAGAAGCTCTCATTGTCCGGGTTCGCAATCGTCAGGCGGGTGCCCTGTAGACCACCCACCGTGACATCCTTCGAGGCCGTGACGATGTCGAACGGGTTGTCATTCAACCATTGGACGTAGTCGGCCGGCGGGTCGCCGACGACTGACTCCGAGATGCTCGGGTAGTTGTAGACTTCCGTGGGCTGGACGAAGTCCAGGTAGCCCAAGGGAAACTCCGTCTGTACAACCGCGAAAATGTCCGGGAGATCCGCATCCTCCGGCACCTCCCAGCCCTCCCCTGTCGTGACTATCACGGAAATGGGCAACTGGGAGCTGGCGTGTACTCCATCTGAAGTATCATCGCCGCCAGTCGCCGATGGCGCTTTGGTCGGCGAAGTGGAGACAGCGGGTGACGTCTCGATAGCCGTGGACTCGCTGTCGTCGTCACCGCAGGCCGTGGCGAGAACTGCGACGAGAATGAGCAGCAGTAGTAAGAATTTGGACATTGTGGTACCTCCATTTTTGGCCCGAAGGCTGCGATTTGTCTTGCAGTCTCGGTCAGAGTGTGTGGAGGGAACATCGGATAAACAGCGCAAGTTAGTACCCCAAGCTTCCGGTTAGCACGGTCTCTTCCATCGCCTCCGCCTGGTCGATCGCTTGGAGAGTGGCCTTGGCCTTGTTGAGCGACTCCTGGTACTCGGTCTCGGGGACGCTGTCGTAGACTACGCCGCCGCCGGCCTGGATGTACGCGACGCCGTCCTTGATCGCCATCGTGCGGATCGTGATCGCGGTGTCCATGTTGCCGGAGAAGTCGAAGTAGCCGACGGCGCCGCCGTAGGGACCGCGCCGGTCGGGCTCGAGCTCCGAGATGATCTCCATGGCCCGGATCTTGGGGGCGCCGGAGAGGGTGCCCGCCGGGAAGCAGGCGCGGAGGGCGTCGTAGGCGTTCATGTCATCGCGAAGCTTGCCGGTGACGCGCGAGACGAGGTGCATGACGTGTGAGTACTTCTCGATGATCATGAACTCGTTCACGCTGACGGTTCCCGGCTGGCTGACGCGCCCGATGTCGTTGCGGCCGAGGTCGACGAGCATGACGTGCTCGGCGCGCTCCTTCTCGTCGGCGAGGAGGTGCTCCGCGATGGCGGCGTCTTCGTCCGGGTCCTTGCCGCGGGGCATCGTGCCGGCGATCGGGTGCGTCTCGACGACGCCGTCCTCGACGCGGACGAGCATCTCCGGTGACGCGCCGACGATGTAGGTGTCGCCCATCGCGAGGTAGTACATGTACGGCGACGGGTTCACCATTCGCAGGGCGCGGTAGATCGAAAACGGATGCGCGGCAGTCTTGCGGGACAAGCGCTGCGAGGGGACCATCTGGATGATGTCCCCGGCGACGATGTACTCTTTCGCCTTCTCGACGTTCTCCAGGTAGCGCTCGCGGCCGACGCTGGAGGTCACCTCGCCCTTCTCGTGGTAGCTCGCGGTGGGGTAGGGGCTGGCGGGCAGGGCGTAGCTCATGCGCTTGGCCAGCTCGTCGATCCTCCAGCAGGCCTGCCGGTACGAGGCTTCGACATCGCCGTCCAGCCGACAGTGCGCGACGGCCTTGATCACGTGCTTGATGTGATCGAAGACGAGGAGCGAGTCCACGAACATGAACAGCGCCTCGGGCAGCCCTTGCGGGTCCGACTCCTGAACCTTCACGCGAGGCTCGAAGTGGCGCACGACGTCGTAGGCGAGGAAGCCGACGGCGC
>JANLRX010000070.1:0-2850 GCA_031362025.1 Chloroflexota bacterium | reverse complement strand
CTTCCGCCTCGGCGCCGTCGCTGGCTGCTTTGAGGCGTGCCGCGAGGACGTGCGGCGTGCAGCCTTCTAGCGTTTGGGTATTGTCGTTCACGAAGCGAAGGATGTCGAGGGAATCGGCGGCGTTCACGTCGTCGTCGCAGTTCACGTCGCCGGCGAGGTCGAGGCAGTCGGTGGATGCGTCAAGGCCGGCGGCCGAGAGCAACACCTGGAGCGAATCGATGGTATCGGCCGTACCGCTGCAGTTGACGTCGCCGAGGGCCTGCGTGCCGACAGCGGGCGCGTTCGTCGGGCTGGCGAAGGCGACGCCCAGCAGTGCGATTGCGATGAGGAGCGGGAGAAGTTTCAAGATAGGGCTAACAGTCAGCGCCGGTGGGACGCCTGTTGAAAGCATCATACGCCTAAGCGTGTGGTGATGGGTTGCCGTTGAAGCTATGCTGTGCGGCCCACCCACTCCGCCCCGCGACATTGGAGGCGGAGCTAGAAGCTCCGCGGCTACTGTTGGTTCGGGGTGTTGGCTAGCTCAGCGCTACGGGGAGTGACTCCAGGCCGCGCAGTGTGATCTGCGCGCGGTACGGTGGGTTGTCTGTCAGCAGGCGGAGGTTGGGGAAGCGCTGGGTGAGGGTGCGGAGGGCGATGGCGCCTTCGAGGCGGGCGAGCGGTGCGCCGAGGCAGAAGTGGATGCCGTATCCGAAGGCGAGGTGGCCGCTATCGTTGCGGGTGATGTCGAAGCGGTCGGGGTCGGGGAAGCGGGAGGGGTCGCGGTTGGCGGCGCCGAGGAGTTGCATGACGAACTCGCCGGTGGCGACGGTGGTACCGCCGATGGTGGTCTCTTCGATGCAGACGCGGCCATCGAACTGGACGGGCGGGTCGAACCGGAGGACTTCTTCGACGACGGAGATGGCGAGTTCGGGGTCGGCGCGGAACCGGGCGAGCTCTTCGGGGTGACGGAGGAGCTGGAGGACGCCGTTGCCGATGAGGTTGACGGTGGTCTCGTGGCCGGCGATGAGGATGAGGGTGCAGGTGGAGAGCAACTCCTGTTCGGAGAGCTTGTCGCCTTCCTCTTCGGCGGCGATGAGGGCGGAGAGGATGTCGTTGCGGGGGGCTTTGCGGCGTTCGGCGACGAGGCGGCGGAAGTACTCTCGCGAGGCCTTGATCGCTTCGACTCGCGCTTCGATGGTTTCGGCCGGGACGGCGATGTCGGGATCGAGGCTGCTGGCGAGGACCTTGGACCAGCCGCCGAACTCCTTCTCGTCTTCCGGTGGGACGCCAAGCATCTCGCAGATGACCTTGACGGGGAGATGGTATGCGAGGTCGCGGATGGCGTCGAACTCACCCTTAGCGACGGCGTCGTCGAGCAGCTCGTCGACGATCGCCTGGACGCGGGGGCGCATGGCTTCGACGTTGCGCGGTGTGAAGGCGAGGTTCACGAGGCGGCGGAGGCGGGAGTGGTCGGGCGGGTCCATAAAGAGGAATGGGCGGTCGCTGTCACCGATCTCTTCGGTGACGTTTGCCGTGCTGAAGGCGCTGTCCTCGACACCGTACGCGGGTGATTTGCGGTCGTCGCTGCTGAAATGCTTGTGGTCCTTGAGGATCGCAAGGCAGTCCTCGTAGCGGGAGAAGGCCCGGACGCCGAACATCGTCTGGTGGACGGGATCTTCGGAGAGGATGCGGCGGTAGATGGGATAAGGGTTGGCGCGGAAGTTGGGGTCCAGAGGGTTGAAGAGGATGGGCTCCTGGATGGTAGTCATAGGTATGCTCCTTAGCGCCCCCGGTTTGCGCTTAGATTATCGCACGCTAAGGCATGAGCGTATGTGACCCGAGTCACCTATCGTGTGGCTAAACTTCGTGCGCCGTTCTGACGAGGTGCGGTAGTAGCCAACGTCCTCGAACCCCATGCGCCTGTAGACGGGATAGCCCGCTGGGGACGCCTGTAGGGTGCCGATATCGCAGCCGAATCCGGCGCCATGGATGATGGCGTGACGGGTGAGCGCGTCGGCGTATCCGCGGCCGCGATGGGCCTCCGGGGTCCCGACGTAGTAGATGCCGGCGACGCCCTCGTGGATGACGAGCTGGGTTGTGGCGACCGGCTCGTTGTCGACATAACCAACGTAGGCGTGCCAGGCCGGGTCGTCGAGCAAGGCGCTGCTTAAGACGGTCGAGAGGTTCCCAACGTCGAAGTCGAAGGAGTCGGCGACGAGGGCGACGTGGTGGGCTAGCGTGGGTTCGTCGGTGACTTCGCGGATGTCGATCGGGACGGTGGACGGAGCGAGGTCTACGGAAGTGAGGGCGAGGGAGGGGATGCCGCCCTGCCGCTCGAGTCCGGCGGCGAGGATGAGCGGTTCGTTGTCTCCGACGGCGGTCTCGAGGGAGCGGAGGCGGGCCTTACGCCCTTCGTAGCGGCGAACCGTTTCCGTGAGTTCAGCAGCATCGTCTTCGTGGAGGCGCTTGAGGAGGATCTGGTTGAAGGGGCGCATGTTGGTGGGTGCGGTGACGGCGAGGAGGGTTGCCGTTTCGGTGATGGTGCCGCCGGCGGCGCTAGCGTAGGCGCGCAGTGAGGCGAGGGCGTTCGTTTCGGCGCGTTGGGCGAGGTTCACGGGGATCAAGATAGCGATGGGCGGGGGGAATGTCACCACGTTTGGCTGTGCGCGAGATGTGGTTGCCCGTTGAAGTTGCGCTGTGCTGCCCACCCGCCCGCCCGGAGTGTTAGTTAGATTACCGGGGGACACCCCCGGAGCCCTGTGCAGACCGGGGACATAGCTGACAGGTGTTCGGGGACATGGTTGACACTTTTGTCCAGATGGACAGGAGGTCGCGATGCCTTGGAAGGAGAACACCCGCATGTCTGAACGG
>JANLRX010000416.1:0-5218 GCA_031362025.1 Chloroflexota bacterium | reverse complement strand
GGAGAGTCGAGATACCCAGTGTGAGTGGTCGGGAGGCCTGCATTGAGAGCGATTGCGCGGTTTTGTTATGAGCGGCGGCGGTTGGTGGTGGCGGGTTGGGTGGCGTTGGTCATCCTTCTGTTCGTCGGTGACAGTCTGTTCGCCGGCGAGTTCAAGACGGAGTTCGAGCTTCCCGGGTCGGAGAGCCAGCAGGCGATCGACCTCCTGAAGGAAAAGGGCGCGGACGAGCGCACCGGTTTCCAGGGACAGGTGGTGTTCCAGGCGGAGCAGGGTTTAGATGACCCCGAGGTGAAGGGCGCAATCGAAGGGCTGCTCACGAGCATTGCTGCGGACGTCGAGGGCGTCGAAGTGGTGAGCCCGTACGATCCGGCGAACGCTCATCAGATTACCGATGACGGGACGATCGGGTATGCCGAGTTGAACTTCTCGGACCGTGATCTTGAGGAATACACGGATGTCGCCGATGAGATCGAAGCGCTGCGCGAGGGCGTTGCTGTCGAAGGTCTGCGCATTGAGCTGGGCGGAGACATCTTCGCCGCCGAACCCGCTTTCTCGAGCGAGTTCATCGGGCTGATCGCCGCGATCGTCATTCTGCTCATCGCGTTTGGCTCGCTGCTGGCGATGGGCCTGCCGATCGTCACGGCGCTGTTCGGCATCGCTTCGGGCGTGGCGATCGTGGGCTTTGTGACCCGCATCATGTCGGTGCCGGAGTTCACGGTCCAGATGGTGGCGATGATCAGCATCGGCGTCGGGATCGACTACGCGCTGCTGATCGTGTCGCGCTACCGGACGGCGCTGGCGGACGGACTGGATCCGGAGGAGGCGACGCTGCTGAGCCTGGACACGTCCGGCCGGGCGGTGCTCTTTGCGGGCTCGACGGTCGTCCTCTCGCTGTCCGGGATGTTCATGATGAACCTGGACTTCGTGCGGGCGCTCAGCGTCAGCGCGATCCTTGGGGTGCTGATGACGATGGCCGCGGCGCTGACGCTGCTGCCGGCGTTCCTCGGCTTCGTGGGGCGGAACATCGATCGCTTCGGGCTGCCGCACCGTGAGGAGAAAGCCGGAGAGGTGCACCGAACGGTCTGGTGGCGCTGGAGCCGCGTGATCCAGAAGTACCCGTGGCCGGCGGCGATCATCAGCACGGCGATCTTGTTGGTGCTGGCGGCGCCGCTGCTCTCGTTGCGCCTTGGGTTTGGGGACGCTGGCAATCGCCCTGAGGCCGACACGAGCCGTCAGGCCTACGATCTGCTCTCCGAAGGATTTGGGCCGGGGTTCAACTCGCCGATCCTGCTGATCGCGGAGGGTGAGAGCGGGCCTCCAACCGATACTGAACTACAGGCGTTGGTTACCCGCGTCGAGGCCACGACAGGCGTCGCGTCCGTGTCTGAGCCGCAAGCGCTGGGAAATAGCGGCCTCGCGTTGATCAGCGTCTTCCCGAGCACGGCGCCGCAGGACGAAGAGACGTTCAGCCTGGTCCACCGCTTGCGCAACGATGCAATCCCTGGCGTAGAAGACGACACTTCGCTCACTGTGCTGGCAACGGGCGGCCCACCGATCGTGGTGGACTTCGCGGACTACACGGCGGAGCGGCTACCGTTGTTCATCGGCGCGGTGCTGGCGCTGTCGTTTCTGCTGCTGCTCGTGGTGTTCCACAGCGTGATCGTGCCGTTGAAGGCCGTGCTGATGAACATGCTTTCGATCGGGGCGTCGTTCGGCGCGATGGTGGCAGTGTTTCAGTGGGGCTGGTTCGACTTCATCATCGGGCAGGGGAAAGAAGGACCGATCGAGTCGTGGGCGCCAATGATGCTGTTCGCGATCATCTTCGGGCTTTCGATGGACTACGAGGTGTTCCTGCTGACCCGGATCCGCGAGGAGTACGACAAGCACGGCGATAACGCCAGGGCGGTAGCGGACGGGCTGGCGCAGACGGGCCGCGTGATCTCGGCGGCGGCGGCGATCATGGTCGCGGTCTTCGGGAGCTTTGTGCTGGGCGAGCAGCGGGACATCAAGCTGTTCGGGTTCGGGCTGGCGTTTGCCGTCTTCATCGATGCGACGATTGTGCGGCTTGTGCTGGTGCCGTCGGCGATGGAGCTGCTGGGCGACCGCAACTGGTGGGCCCCGGAGTGGTTGTCGCGGCGGTTGCCGACGCTGCGGGTAGAGGGCACGCGAGAGACGATACCGGAACCGCGTGCTTAAACCTGCGCCATACGGGGAGCTGGGCGCCGCCGGGACTATTGACGCACCCTACCCCCAGTGCTAGCTTTGGCTTGCAACAGACTTCACAAAGTATTGCGAGCCGTATGTAGATGATGAGCGTCATTGCGCCCCTGGCCTCCGCCGTGGACATGTTCGATATATTCAACCCGAACAACTGGTTCCGCCAGGTCCCGGAAGGCATGGAATTTCTTGGAGTTCTGTTCACGATCATCGGCTCGCTCGCAATCATGGTTCTTCTCGGCGCCTGGTGGCAGCGGTAGGTAGCGATAGATGGCCGTTGTAGAAGATCCAGGGCGACCTAGAAACCTCCGCGAACGCGTTCAGCGGATCCAGGACATCGTCTACGACAAGATGTTCCACAACTACGTGTGGCAGTCGATCTTCCGTTCCGGCTACCCAAACACTCCGCGTAACCAGATGCTGGTAGTGGCGACGAACGTTTTCCTGCACTTGCACCCGACGCGGATCCACCGCACGCACGTCAAGATCACGCACACGTACTGCCTCGGCGGCCTGACGTTCTTCATGTTCCTGATCCTGACCGTGACGGGCGTGCTGCTGATGTTCTATTACGTGCCGTCTGTGAACGAGGCGTACCAGGACGTGGCGGCGCTGGAGACGAACGTTAAGTTCGGGCTGCTGATCCGAAACATGCACCGGTGGACCGCCCATGCCATGGTCATCCTGGTGTTCCTGCACATGATGCGTGTGTTCTACACGGGCGCTTATAAGCCGCCGCGCGAGTTCAACTGGGTGGTGGGCGTGATCCTGCTGGTGCTGACGCTGGTGCTCAGCTTCACGGGCTACCTGCTGCCGTGGGACCAGCTGGCGCTGTGGGCGGTCACGGTGGGCCACGGAATCGGTGGATCCGCCCCTTACTTTGGCGATGAGACGCAGCTGATCGTGTTCGGTGGCTTCGAGGTAGGCCCGAACGCGCTGATCCGCTTCTACACCCTGCACGTGATCGCGCTGCCGCTGATCGCCGCCATCTTCATGGCGGTGCACTTCTGGCGGATCCGGCGCGACGGCGGCATGGCGAGGCCCCTCTAGGAGCCAGCGGTGGCTGTCGATACGCGAGCCCCTTCGGATCCGGCGCCTGTCGCCCGTCCCCGGCCACGACGTGAGCGCGAGGAAGAGCTTCTCGTATGGCCGGACCTGGTGTTCGTGGAGTTCATCTCCGCGGTGCTGTTCACGATTACGTTCCTGATCCTCTCGACGATGATCAACGCGCCTCTGCTGAACCGGGCGAACCCCGACGTCACACCGAACCCGTCGAAGGCGCCGTGGTACTTCCTGAACCTGCAGGAGCTGCTGCTGCACATGGACAAGGCGTGGGCCGGCGTCCTGCTGCCGACGATCGCGCTGGGGTTCTTCGCGGCGATCCCGTACCTGGACCGGAGCCGGGAGGCGCAGGGCGTCTGGTTCGGGACGAAGAACGCGGTGCGGCTGACGGTCGTGTCGGCGATTTACGCGGCGGTGGTTTGCAGCGCGCTCGTGATCTTCGATGCGGGAGACCGCACGCGGACTGAGCAGCTCACGCGATGGATCCCGTCATGCCCGGCACCCGAGGAAGGTGTCGCTCACCAGGGCGCGCCGTGCCTCGTGAACGAAGGTGAGAAGGTGGGCGTCGTGTCGGTAAACGACCTGGCGACGCGGACGCAGATGAGCATGCCATTCCCGAAGATCCTGGGCGTGAACGATGGCCACCTGGACTGGCCGCGCGACCTACAGCACGTTCCGGTGCCGATCAACATTTGCGGTGACCTGGGTTCGTCTTCCAACGTGCGCGGACTTGGCGGGGGAAGCCTGCACCTGTGGTGCGACTATCACTTGAACTTCCCGGCGATCATGACGCAGCAGGTGCTCCCGCTGGTCTCAATCCTGGTCTTTACCGTGTTGATCCTCTATGCCTTATTCCGTATTGGGTGGTTGCGCACACGGCGCGACCTGTTCATCGCGATGTTTACCAGCGTGATGACAGCGTACCTGGTGCTGTCGATGGTCGGCAGCTTCTTCCGGGGCCAGGGGCAGAACCTCATCTGGCCGTGGGAGATCAAGGTGGACGAAGGGTAGGAATAGAGAAGTTGGCAGACGCAGAAACAACCCCGGTCACGCCGCAGCAGGCGGCGCGCGCGATCGCCGTCGATACGCCGGTCGCGAAGCCCGTTGCCCGGCGGGAGGTTATTACTCGCCGCGTGTTCTTGGTCGGCGGGTTCTGGTCGACGCTGGGGCTGACTCTGGTTGGCTTGCTGGGCGGGCCGCTGGACTTCATGTGGCCGCGCGGTTCGGGTGGTTTCGGTGGGCCGATCACGGTGCCGCCGGTGCTCATACCCGAAGAAGGTGGCGAACCGATCCGCAACATCGAAGGCCGCTTCTGGCTGCTGAACCTGGTCCCCGGGCCGAGTTCCACGGGCGCGGAATCGCCGGGAGGCCTGCTGGCTCTCTACCAGAAATGCCCGCACCTGGGGTGCACGGTTCCCTGGCGCAACGACTTCACCTTCCAGGGCACGAAGGGTTGGTTCCGCTGCCCTTGCCACGGCTCGACGTACAGCAAGGACGGCGGCGTGAAGGTGTTCGGGCCGGCGCCTCGCCCGTTGGACGTGTTCCCGCTGGTAGTCAACGCAGACCTGAGTGTGACAGTGCAGACAGGCCGCGACTACGAAGGCACCGGCAGCACCGAGAACCCCAGCCGATCGGCACCATACACAGCGGGCAGCGAAACCCCGGAACCGACCGGATAACAGAGACTTGAATACCGCTAAGCAAATCAACGTAATGATCGGCCTCCTTATGGTTGGGGTGGTCGGTACGCTGCTTTACTTCCTGTTCGACAACGGGTTCAGCATTGCCGGCGTCGAGTTCGCCGGTCGGGAAGCCGTCGCGGGGCAACGCCAGGAGTTCACTAACGCTGAGCGCGGCGGCTACCTGTACGCGCGTAACTGCCGCTCCTGCCACGGCCTGACTGGTCAGGGAGCCATCGAACGTTCAGGCCTCCCCGGTG
>JANLRX010000032.1:0-3794 GCA_031362025.1 Chloroflexota bacterium | reverse complement strand
CACCACTACAACTTCCCCCCGTACTCGGTTGGTGAAGCGCGGCAGATGCGCGGCCCGAGCCGTCGCGACCTTGGTCACGGCGCCCTGGCCGAGCGAGCGCTCTTTCCGATGATCCCGAGCGAGGACGAGTTCCCGTACACGATCCGCCTCGTCTCCGAGGTGCTGGAGAGCAACGGTTCGTCTTCGATGGCGAGCACGTGCGGCAGCACCCTGGCGCTGATGGACGGCGGCGTGCCGATCAAGGCTCCGGTCGCCGGTGTGGCGATGGGCCTGGTGAAGAACGACGACGGTAAGTACCAGGTGCTGACGGACATCGCCGGGATGGAAGACCACTACGGCGACATGGACTTCAAGGTGGCGGGTTCTCGCGAGGGGATCACGGCGCTGCAGATGGACATGAAGGTCAAGGGCATCACGAACGAGATCCTCCGGGAAGCGCTGGATCAGGCCAAGGTCGGTCGGCTGTTCATCCTGGAGAAGATGCTCGAGGTGCTGCCGGAGTCGCGCGAAGAGCTTTCCCCGTTCGCACCCCGGATGTACCGGATCACGGTGCCGCAGGACAAGATCGGCGCCGTTATCGGACCCGGTGGGCGCGTCATCCGTTCGATCATCGAGGAGACGGGTTGCTCCGTGGACATCGAGGACGACGGCACAGTGTTCATCGGCTCCCCGAACGAGGAGCAGGCACAACGCGCGATCGGGATCATCGAGGGCCTGACGAAGGACGTGGAGCTGGGCGAGACGTACTCTGGTACGGTGGCCCGCCTCACAAACTTCGGTGCGTTCGTCGAGATCCTGCCGGGCAAGGACGGCCTTGTGCGACTCGAGGACATGTCCGAAGAGCCGGCGCGACGCCCCGAGGACGTTGCCCAGGTGGGCGACACGCTCGAAGTGATGGTGATCGAGGTCGACTCGATGGGCCGCGTGAACCTTTCGGCGCGCGCGGTTTCGGCGGGGATGACCCTCGAAGAAGCGATTGAGATCTCCCGCAAGGACCAGGAAGCGTCCCGCGGCCAGCGCATGGGCGGTGGCGGCGGCGGCGGTGGTGACCGTGGCGGCTACCGTGGCGGTGGCGGCGGCGGAGACCGCGGACGCGGTGGTGACCGCGGTGGTCGCGGCGGCGGCGGTGGCGGTGGTGGAAACGGCCGTCCCCGTGGTGGCGGTGGTGGTGGTTACGGCGGCGGCGGTGGTGGCGGCGGCGGCCGCAGTGGTGGCGGTGGTGGCGGCGGCGGCGGATACGCTCGTCGCCCGCAAGGCGGCGGCGGTGGCGCTTACGGCCCGAGTGGCAGTGGCAACGCCGGCGGTGGCCAGCAGGGCGGCGGCGGCGGTGGCGACACCGGCAACACGGGTTTCCGGCGCGAGCCGGGGAGCCCGCCTCCCCCTCCGCCCCCAGCGCCGATGCGCCGCTGGTAGACGGAGTAGCAAGTAACCAGTAGCCAGTAGCAAGAATGGCAGCGGGCCGGGGCGAGAGCCTCGGCCTTCTGTTGTGCGGTGCGTGCGCGTCGGCTGCGGCGAAGAATCGCGTACAATTCGCGCCATGGAACGTGAGGTTCGCTACTGCACGACGGAGGACGGGGTCAGCATCGCTTACTGCGTCGAGGGTGAAGGGTACCCGCTGCTTTGGTGTCCGATTTTCCTCGAATCCTTTTCTCTCGTAGATGAAGTTGCCGTATATCGGACCCTCATAGCCGAGCTGGCTAAGCGTTGGACAATAGTCCGGTACGACCCGCGAGGAGTCGGGCTGTCGGAGAGAGACGCGGTAGATCACTCCAATTCAGCACTCGTTCGAGACATCGATGCTGTCGTCAACGCTGCGGAGCTGGACCAACTGGCCGTCTGGGCCAACATCATTAGTGGCCCAAGGGCTGTCACATACGCTGTCCAAAACCAGGCCAGAGTCACGCATTTGGTCTTGTATGACACCTTCGCCGATCCTGAAGGACTTCCGCGGAACACGGCGAAGGCCATAGCAGAAATGGCGCGGACCAATTGGCAGTTTGCTACTACGGTGTTGGCCGATATGGGCACCCGAGATTCGGATGCCCGTAAGCTCGTTGCGGACTACAACTCTGAACTGGCTCTGCTCTACCAGCGATCATCGAGCGGTGATACCGCCGCCGACCTACTCATGGAAGCGTACGAGTCTTGGGACGTACGGGCCATGCTCCCCGAAGTCCGATGCCCGACATTAATCATGCACCACCTCCACAACCCAATCTTCCCTATTGATGCAGGCAGGCAGTTCGCCGCTGGGATCCCCGGAGCCATCCTGGCAACTATAGAGGGCGCTCGCTCGACACCGGCGGCAGATCTGGCGATGGGAACTAACGTTGTGCCCCGGTTGGAGAAGTTCCTTCCCGTTGAATCTGTGGTGGATGATGGGCCTCTCGGCCAGTTCCGCACCGTTCTCTTCACAGACCTCGTCGGGCACACCGAAATGATGTCCCGCCTCGGCGACGAGCGCGGGCGCGATGTCCTCCGAGGGCACGAGCGCATCACCCGCGAGGTGCTGAAGGCGAACAGCGGGACCGAGGTGAAGACGATGGGCGATGGATTCATGGCTTCGTTTGGGAGTGTGACGAAGGCGGTGGAGTGCGCGGTGGCGCTTCAAAAGGCGTTCGCGGAGCACGAGGGCGAGGCGTTGAATGTTCGCGTTGGGCTGAATGCGGGGGAGCCGATCGAGGAGGACGGCGATCTGTTTGGCGCGACGGTAATCCTGGCGTCGCGGATCGCGTCGAAGGCGGAGGGTGGGGAGATCCTGGTGGCGGACACGGTGCGCGGGTTGTGTAGCGGCAAGGGGTTCTTGTTTGCGGACCGCGGGGAGTTCGTGGCCAAGGGGTTCGAGGAGCCGGTGCGGGTGTATGAGGTTAGGTGGCGGGAGGACAGCCGATGACTGCACCAGCAGTCCAGTACGCGACGACGACCGACGGTGTGAGTATTGCCTGGAACGAGGCGGGGCAAGGTCCGGCACTTTTGTATTGCGGTCCTATCCCGTTCACGCATGTGCGTGAGCACTGGACTATCTTCGAGGCATTCTTTAGCGAGTTGGCGCGATCCTTTCGGGTGATCTACTTTGATCCGCGAGGCACAGGTATGTCCGAAAGGGAAGTAGCGGAGGTATCCCATGCCACTCTGCTGATTGACGCGGACGCGGTGATAGGTGCAGCGAAGCTCGATCGCCTGGTCGTCTTTGCTGACAATGGCTTGCTCGCGTCGTCGATTGCATTGAACCTGGCGACCACGCGTTCCGAACAAGTCACGCATGTTGTCCTCGACTCGCCGTTTACGAGTATGAGCGAACTGGCGGACACGCCTTTCGGACGGGTAGGGCTCACGCTCGCCGAGGCGGACTGGGGCGTCTATGTGCAGACTCTCTTTCGCGTACTGGGCGGCTGGGATGAGGACAGTGCCTGGATCGATCTGATGACGAAGGCAGCGGCTAACTGGGTTGACGCTCCTGTTGGTCTGCAGTACACCAAGTTGAACCTAGGTACGGACGTGTCCGACTTCCTGCCTCACGTGCAACAACCGACTATTGTCATAAGGAACGACCCCGGCACGATTCCTGCACGATGCTGTCAGCGGGTTGCGGCGAGGATTCCGGGGGCTCAATTTGTGCAGTACTCTGACCCAACCTTCGTTCAACAGGCAGAGTTGATACGTGCCTTTGTTCTGCCATCGTCGCCGGGTTCGCCAGTCGTTGAGGTACCGGATTCAGGCCCCAATGCCTTCCGCGCCGTCCTCTTTACCGACCTCGTGGGCCACACGGAGATGATGTCCCGCCTCGGCGACGA
>JANLRX010000018.1:0-2484 GCA_031362025.1 Chloroflexota bacterium | reverse complement strand
ATCGAGGGTGGGGGTGGCTGATGCGGTTGACGGTATAGGGGTTAGGGTACCGTTTGGAGTGGAAGTGAGGGAGTGGGTTGGGGTGGGTAGCGGAGTCCCGGAACAAGTCACCCCAACCGCGAGCCTCGCACTCCGGTTGGCAGAGAATTCGTACGCCAGTTGCAGGCCGGCACCATAGACGGCCGCCTCCTCCAGACCCAGCTCGGTCACTCCGGGCCCAACAGCTTTTAGGACCAACCGCACGAGGACGCCGTTGCCTGATTCGAAGATCTGACCCTCCGTGGCGTCGATGTGGAACAAGCCGTCCCGATCAGGGTGATTGTCATGGCCTTGCACAGCTGTGCCACCCTGAGCGGTCAGCATGTACCTAACGTCCGACGACACAACGTGGACCACTTCCGGGTCATACGAGATGTCGATAGTGAACGAACCTAGACCGCCGCTATTGCCTGCCGGGTTCACGTCGGGCACACCTCTAGCGTAAACGTCAACGGCTATTTCTTCGCCCACGAACATATCGCGGCACTCGTCCCGGGATCCCAGGTTCAGGGCCCTGTTTCCCTCGGCGTCGGAATCTATCCCGATTTCGATGGGGGTCAGCGGCGGAGCGGTCGGGATAATGGTCGGCGATCGAAGAGGCGTGGGTGAGGGTCTTGGTGGTTCGGTCGGCAGTGCCGTGGGAGGGCCAGCAGGACACGCCGATCCGGTGCCGACGGAGATCGCTGCATAATACGCAGAATCGAGCCCGTAGTAGCCACCTACGTTGCCTCCGTATAGGATGGCGGGCTCTCCTGCTGTGGCATCTGGCTGGAACTCTGCCAGGTAGTTGTCCAGAGCGAGTACACCGACGCCCTCGTTGACCGCCTCCAAGGTAAGCCTCAGCATGACTCCATCGCCGCTGCCGTGCTCGTCGAACCCAATGGTGACGTAATCCAAGCGAACGTTGCCATTAGTAGCAGGCGGGAAGACTTTGACGTCGTCAGTGCGAAGCCAGCCATCGTAGTCGACGAAACTGAAGATGGAGTTGGTACCGATCATCGACGGGCCCTCAAGGTGAACTGACGTGACCTTCAGCACGGACGAATCGAATACAAGGTTCGCCCCGATTCCGAACAGCGGCGGATCGGCGGGCACGCCCCGGGCGATGATATCGATGTCCATCGAGTCACCCACCTGGATGGGCGTAGCGTTGCAGAACTCCGTCGGACCGAGGGCTTTGTCGCTGTTGCCGGACACGACGACGTCGATCGCGACTTCGTCTACCGAAGGATCGGGAGAGGCCGCCGCAGGCGCGGTTGGAGTCGGCGTGATTGCAGTCGAAGTTG
This sequence comes from Chloroflexota bacterium, assembly GCA_031362025.1. GTDB lineage: Bacteria > Chloroflexota > Dehalococcoidia > SM23-28-2 > RBG-16-64-32 > DATKKM01. Next base: position 1,159 of record JANLRX010000018.1, on the reverse strand, counting down.
AGGGCAGAATCGCGGCGGCGGTTAGCGCCGCCGCTGTGAGGAGGGTGAGAACTAGCAGGTTCTTCATCGGTTGGCGCCAGTCTAGGCCCGTCGCCGCCGAATTACCACCCCCTATCGGACGCGGTGTGGCGACTGGCTACTCGAATACGCCATAATCACAGACGCATGGACCTTGACCTCGTGCGCGAACTCGCCCAGGAGAACGACTCGAAGATCGTGCTGTTCGTGATGGACGGCCTCGGCGGACTGCCGCACCCGGAGACGGGGCGCACGGAGCTACAGGCGGCGTGGACGCCCCACCTCGACAACATCGCCAAGAACAGCACCTGCGGGTTCACCGTGCCGGTCGCGCGGGCGATCACGCCGGGGAGCGGGCCGGGGCACCTCGCGCTGTTTGGCTACGACCCGCTGGAGTACACGATCGGCCGCGGCGTGCTCGAAGCGACCGGCATCGACTTTGATCTCCAGCCGACGGACGTAGCGGCGCGCGGCAACTTCTGCACGATCGACGACGAGGGCCGGATCACGGACCGCCGCGCCGGCCGCATCAGCACCGAGCGCGCCTCGGAGATCTGCGACGAGCTGCGGAAGATCTCGATCGGCGGCGTGCAGACGTTCGTCGAGCCTGTGCGGGAGCACCGCTTCGTGCTCGTCCTGCGCGGCGAAGGCCTCGCCGACGCGGTGAGCGACACAGACCCGCAACGGATCGGGGCGACGCCGGTGCCCGCGACGAACACCCGCCCCGGCGGTGAAGCGACCGCAGCGCTCGTGAACGCCTGGGTCCAGCAGGCGACGCAGGTGCTCGCCGACAAGCATCCCGCGAACATGCTCAAGCTGTTTTATCGCTCAGCCAAGTATCAGATTCCCATCAGCGAGAAGGCCGTCAACCAGGTCAAGCAGCATCTGCACCTGATCGACAGCAGCGTTCGAGGGTCAGCCGAGGTGCGCGATCTGTTCTTCAAGCTGCTGCGCCAGCAAGAAGGGGTCTACGATGTATTGTTTCTCATGCACGACATCGGTCTGCTGGGGCAGATCATTCCCGAGTTTGACAAGATTCGCTGCCATGTCATTCAAGACTTTTTTCATAAGTACACGGTTGACGAGCATTCCCTCCTGACGATCAAGAACCTGGAAGATCTTTACCATGCGAAAAAGCCGC
>JANLRX010000014.1:0-2872 GCA_031362025.1 Chloroflexota bacterium | reverse complement strand
CATCAACGGTTGGTCCGGATCGACCTCAAGGCGCCGGAAAATGTGTAAGCTATGTCCCCGAACACTTGTAAACCATCTCTCGGTCCGCACAAGCGGGCTCCCGTAAGCACCCCAACCGCCGCCTGAGCATCCCAACCCGCTCGTCCTGAGGCACTCGAAGGATCAACGAGCCCCCGCCTACCGCCCTGACTCCGCCAGGTACCACAGCATCTCCCTGTGCCTTCACCCCTCACCCGTAACCCTTCACCCTTCACCCGTCGAGCTACAATAGCCCCATGGAATCGTGGTGCGTAGGCTTCGACGGCAACGACGACGTGGAACGCCACGCCGGCATGGATGACGCTGGCCAGGCTCGCCCGCCCCTGCGCCTCCGCATCGTCTCCGACTACATCTGCCCGTGGTGCTACATTGGCCTCACCCGCGTCGAGCGCCTCCGCACCGAGTTCGACATTGAACTTGAGGCCTGCGCCTACCAGCTGCGCCCCAACATCCCGCCGGAGGGCATGTCCCGCAAAGAAGCGAGCGCCGGTCGCGTGTACCCCGAGGGCTACCTCGAGAACATGCTCCAGACCGCCCGTGACTCCGGCATCGACATGAAGCGCCCCGCCCTCGTCCCCAACACCCGCCTCGCCCACGAAGCCACAGAGTTCGCCGGCGACAACGGCAAGCTCTGGGAGATCCACCGCGCGATCTTCGCGGCCTACTTCGAGGACGAGCAGAACATCGGCGACATCGACGTCCTCGTCCGCATTGGGGAGTCCGTCGGCCTCGACGCCGCGGAACTTCGCGCCGCCCTCGAATCCCGCCGCTACACCCCGCGCATCGACCTCCAGTTGAAGTGGGCGGCCGCGGCTGGCGTCACCGGTGTCCCCATGGTGATCTACAACGAGCGCTTCGCCGTCACCGGCGCCCAGGACTACGAAGTCTTCCACGACGTCGCCCACCGCGTCGCCTCCGGCCGCGTCGAAATGCCTTCGTAACCGGCGAACCGGAACGCCCTCCGATCCCGCTCGTCCTGAGGCTCTCGAAGGGCCATCCAGACACATCGCTGCCGTAAGACTAATCGCCAAGCAGGATGACACCCGCCGTGCGCCAGCACTGTCTCCCTCTGGCTACTTGCTACTGGCTCCTTGCTACTCCCCGCACCGTCTCCCTGTGGCTACTTCCTACTGGTTCCTTGCTACTCCCCTTTACGTGAACTGGAACATTCCCGCCCGTTGTGGCATCCTAATCGCGCTTACACACCCAGAAGGAGCCCGATCATGGACTTTAATTTCAAGCCTGAAGAAGAAGCATTCCGCGCAGAGGTAAAGACGTTCCTCAAGGAGGAACTCAAGCCCGGATGGAACGATGACTTCGACAGCGAAAGCGAGCTTGGCGTTGAAGTGCAAGGCGACTTTGCCAAGGCGTTCAACAAGAAGCTCGCTGACCGCGGCTGGCTTGCCATCGCCTGGCCGAAGCAGTACGGCGGCATGGACGCCAGTGTCATGCAGCAGGTTATCTACAACGAAGAGATGGCCTACGCCGGCGCCCCCGTCGGGTTCAACATGGGCGTGGCCTGGGTCGGCCCGTCCCTCATGTTGTACGGCACCGACGAGCAGAAGACCGAGTTCATCCCCAGGATCACGAACCTCGAGCACACCTGGTGCACGCTGTACTCCGAACCCGCCGCCGGCTCCGACCTCGCCGCGATCCAGACCCGTGCCGTCCGTGACGGCGACGACTATGTGATTAACGGCCAGAAGATCTGGACCACCGGCGCCCACCGCTCCAACTGGGGCTGGATCGCCGCGCGCACGGACCCCGACGCGCCGAAACACAAGGGCCTGAGCATGTTCCTGATGCCGATGGACGCGCCGGGCGTGACGATCCGCCCTCTCATCAACATGGCCGGCGACCACGGCTTCAACGAAGTGTTCATGGAAGACGTGCGCATCCCGGCCAAGTACCTCGTCGGGCAGGAGAACATGGGTTGGTACATGCTCGCCGTCGCCCTGGACTTCGAGCGCTCCTCGATCGCTGGATCGGCCCGCCTGCGCCGCGCTCTCGGCGAGATCGTCTCGTTCGCCAAGGAGAACCCGCAGTTCATCGAGAACAAGCCGCAGATCCGCACCCGCCTGGCCGAGATCTCGATCGAGATCGAGATCGCCGCGGCGCTTTCGTACCGCGTCGCCTCGCTGCAGGCGGGCGGCAAGGCCCCGAACTACGAGGCCACGATCGCCAAGCTCTACGCCACCGAGCTGACCCAGCGCTTCTCCGCGACCGGCATCGAGCTGCTGGGCATGTACGGCCCGCTGCACCCGAAGAGCAAGTGGGCGAAGCTGAAGGGTGGCATGGAGCGCGGCTACCAGCTCTCCGTCAGCGCCACCATCGCCGGCGGCACCAGCGAAGTCATGAAGACGATCGGCGCGATCCGCGGCCTGGGCCTGCCACGACCGTAGACGGAACCCGCGCGCTCGCCTTGCCGTTTATATAGCGATGCGACTGCTTCTGCCTACAGTATCTCTGATAGCTTTACTCTCGTTCGCGGCTTGCGGCGACGGCGGAGGCCCGACTCCCCTGGCCACGACGGGAGTTACATCGCCTGACGAGACCGCGACCTTGGCACCGCTGTCGACGGTGATCGCATACGCCCCCGGGGAGTGCTCTGCTGATCAACTTGAGGGTGCGTACTCGAGTAGTGGAGTTGCCACCGGAAGCTCGTACATCACGTTCGCAATATCCAATGTCGGATCCACTGGCTGTTCGACGCATGCTCCAGGTGATTTGCGTTGGTACAACGCCACTGGCGACCCGATCGATATCGAGTCCAACGCGGGTGATTTCCTCTGCCACCCCGCCGTACCGTGCTACTACGACCTCGCTGGAGCCG
>JANLRX010000410.1:0-4341 GCA_031362025.1 Chloroflexota bacterium | reverse complement strand
TGTTCTCGCAGTGCGGGCCCTCCGGTTTGTCCTTCCACTGTTCGGACAGGTAGCTCGCGATCCGGGGATGTGTCCACTCAAACGTCTGGTCCTCGAGGCCCGCCACCGGGAACGGCTTGTCCCACTTCTCATCGCCGGAGACGTAGCGGTATATCGAGAGCATCAAGTTGAGGAACCCGCGGAAGAACAGGTTGCCGTCGGCGCCGATCGGGTCCGGCTGCAGGCCCCAGGGCGCGACGCCGTTCGCCGTCCAGCCGGGGGCGTCGTACTTGCCCCAGAGGTGCTCCGGCACGAACAGGCCTTTCCATGCTTCCGGATACTCGCCGCGCTTCGGGTCGTGCCCGATCTGCGTCAGCCAGTCGACGGCGGCCCAGAACGTCGTGTGCCGTTCGATGAGCCGGTCCAGAATGTCGGCGTACACTTCGCGCCAGGCCGGCGTTACATCCGACATCAGGGCCAGCGGGTACGTGGACTCGGACAGGTCGAAGCGGGGAAAGTTGAGCATCGGCGGGGTACTGTACTGGTCCCACCACTTGTCGGGCTGGCCCGCCGCGCTCCAGTTGTCGGGAGTCGTCGCTTTGCGCCAGACGTGCCGTAGCCAGCCCCTGGCGCGCTTGTTCAACTCTCTTTCCAGAACGGCCATCGTGCCGTCAGTATACCGGCGCTGGACCGAGAATCTGATCGGAGGCGATGGCAGGGGCGGTCAACCGAACGTTAGTCGACCGCCTCTCTGAACTAATTTTACCGGGCACGATTTTCAGGGACGCAAGCTACGGCCCGCAACTCTTGTTCAGCATCGTCACGTACGCCACAAGGTCCAGCGTCGTGATCGACCCGTTCCCGTTCAGATCCGCTCGCTGCACATAGTTCGGATTCCCCGTCGCCGTATTCAGCGCCAATACGTATACCACCAAATCCAGCGTCGACGCCACTTGGTTGTCGTCGAAGTCCGCAGCCCAGCGGTCGGGAGGCGCTTCGTTGTTCGCGCCCGCGGTCGCCGCGCAGTGTCCGGCCGGGGCCGTCGAATCCGTCGAGACGAAGGCCTCGATCGCCGTCGTGAATCCATCGCAGTCCGAATCATTCGCAGGCACGGGCCACACAGGCAGTTGCTGGGTTGTGTTTGCCCAGTCCGGACAGTTGTCCGCGGAATTCCGCGGGCCGTCGCCATCGTTGTCCTCACACGCGTCGATCGTCCCGTCGAAATCTGAATCGGGCAGGCTTGTGTCCACATTGACGACCATGATTCCCATAGCGTCGAAAACGGGGAAGCTTGAGGTGTTGTTGTACTGCGCATGCAGCCTGAGGACGTCGCCGACACAGATGATCGCCTGGGCAGAAGTGGGGGCACAGCCCGTCATCGCTTGAATATGGTACCTATTGTCGGGCGAGCCGCCTGCCTCATGGTAGGACTGATTCAGGGTGAGCGCGTTGCCCGCTGCCGGATGGCCCGGAGTGCCCGGGCCGCCAGTCGGCAGATATCGTGAACCCGTGCCGTAGCCTGCAGTAGAAGTGCAGATGTAGTCACCGAGCCGGTTGTTGTAAGCGGAGACGCTGATGCCGTAGTTGTGCACGTGTCCGCCCATTGTGACGATTGTCCCCTGGACGGTCGATGCATAGTCGCCGCTTATGCCAAGTGCTCCACTGCCGGAGTGAGTGTCGCTGTAACCCTCTGGGATGGTGTACTCTCCATCGCCGCTGTTCGAGATGTCCAGATTGACCGGCGTGAGCGGCGTCAGCGTCTCTCCCGTGCGGTAGGTGATGACCAGCTTTATGGCCACGCCCCGGGTAGCGCTGGTGTTGTTATGGATGTGGTAATTGACGTGCCATCCCGTGCCGCAGTTCTGAAGGTACCCGTAGCCCGCGGGCGCCGCCCAGGTCGAGCGCTCGTTGCCGGAGGCAAAAACCCGGATGCTGGTATTGCAGCTGTTGACAAGGACCATGTGGTGCAACCACGCGCCATGGAGGCTGCTGTTGTTGAAGTTTGCTGTGGTCCCATCCGGGTGATTTACCGGATCTGGGTCGTTCTGGTACACGAGGTCTGGGACGATGCGCGTGATGTAGCAGTTTGCGCAAACCGCTGGGACGAAGAGGACCGTAGCTTCCGCTGGCCCGGCGCCAACCTGGATTCCACCACTCGTCGGATACGTCCAGGTCGTTGTGCTCTCCACCGCCTCCGCCTGTTTCACAGTCTGGAGTCCGCCTCCGCCGGTGACTCCAAATGCTACCAACAGGACGAGAACGACAGCGCCCAGAATGAACAGTTGTGGTGTTTTGTTCGATTCCCTCAGCTTGAACAACATCAAGACCCCCTGACTGAATAGTTCATCGCACAAGACGCGCCAATAGGCCGACGGGCGGTCTCACCCCGAGTGCTACAAGTCTGCGCCAGGGGTTACATCCCGTCAACTGCAAGAGAGCCGAACCTCTCACGCTACAGGTGGGCACGGTATGATGCTCATTCAGTTCGGTCGACCACCTATGAGAATCGCAGCATCTTTTCGGAGCATGATTTCCCGGCCAATTCTCCTGGCCGGCATTCTCTTCATCGCGGCCGCTGCGTGGAGTCAGTCTGCGAGCGACGCCGAAGCGCATGCCACCCTCGTGCGCTCGGACCCCCCGGTCAATGCGCGCCTAACCGAGTCCCCGGCGACCGTTACCGCCTTCTACAGTGAGTCGCTCGATTCCCGCCTTTCCTCGATGAAGGTGTTCGACGGCGCAGGAGCGCGTGTGGACTCCGGCGAAGTAACGTTCGGTCCCGACCCAGCGCAGATGTCCGTGGCGGTCGAGAAGTTAGAGCCAGCGTACTATGCCGTGCAATGGGAGACGCTTTCCAGCATCGATGGCCATCTCCTCAAAGGATCCATCCCCTTTACCATCCTCAACCCGGACGGTAGCGAACCAGCCGGGTCCCGTCCTTCGGTTGAAGTCGCATCGGGATACTCGATCACGTCTGCCAAGCCCGCGGACGTGATCACGAAATGGATCAATATCCTGGGAGCGGTCCTCCTGGTGGGCGGAGTCGGCTTTGCACTGGGAGTCGCCGGCCCAGCCTCGCGAAATCTGCCGGCCCCTCTCCAGGAGGAAGCACTGTCAGCGCGACGGCGTCACCTGGCCTGGGCTGTCTGGCCAGGACTCCTCATGCTCGCCATTACCGGCGTGACAGAGTGGCTGCTAAAGGCCAACAATTTGGGTGGCCTCGGCTTCCTGGACGATGTGCTGCGCACGGACTGGGGAGAGCACTGGATCCAACGCCAATTGTTGGTGGCCGCGATGGTCCCGGTCTTCGCAACTTTCCAGCTACGCGGCGCGCGTGCGGGCCTGCTTGGCGAAGCCGCGCTCTGGGGGGCGCTCGCAGGTGGTGGATCGTACGTTTTCGTCGTGGCGCTCGTTAGCCACGGCGCCTCGATTCCCGGATCCTTCTGGGCCATCGCCGCCGACTTCTGTCATCTCCTGGCGAGCGCCGTTTGGGTCGGTATGCTCGTTCAGCTGGCTTTGTTGCTGGCCTGGATTCGCCGGCGGCCTTCCGTCGAGGAACGAGACGCGCTGATGCTCGGCCACCTCACGCGTTTCTCCCCATTCGCCGCATCAAGCGTAGTCATTCTGCTCGCCAGTGGGTCAGCCAATGCCTTGAGCCAACTTCCGGACGTAAGCGCGATGGTGGAAACCGTGTACGGTCAGGTGCTGCTCATCAAGCTCTCACTAATGATGACTCTGCTCCTTGTCGCTGCCGTCAACGCCTTCTATCTGCGTCCCCGTCTCACCGCAGACGATGCGTCCGCCTCCGCCGTTACGGCGCCCAGGCCGAGAGCACTGCTGTGGCGGATGGTCCGGATTGAGATCGGTCTGGCGATAGTGGTGCTGTTCGTCGCTGCTGCACTCGTCCAATATCCGACGTCGCGCCAGCAACGCTCTGCCGAAGCGAACGTGGAAACGTCCACTCAAGAGGCCGCCAGCTTCGACGCAATTCAGCCGGCTGGTGATGTCGACGTCCAGCTCAGCATCTCGCCGAATCAAGTCGGCACCAACGCATTCCTTCTGTATCTCTTCCCTCCCTCAACCGGGGAACCCGCCGAAGTGTCACGCGTCAGGTTACGGTTCCAATCACCGGATGATTCGCTCGGGCCTTCGGAGATCATCGCCGATGAGACCCGCCAGAGTACGTACAAAGCCGTCGGACCATTTCTCAACCAGCCGGGCGCCTGGCAGGTTCGCGTTGATCTGCGGAGGGTCAAGGTCGACGATGTCTCAACGGTCTTCACCGTCGACGTGACCGGGATCGGCGCAGCGGGGAAGCTGGACCGTTTTGCTTTCCCGCTGGAGGCAGGCAGCTGGGCCGCGGTC